>JALNZH010000104.1 GCA_023229405.1 Bacteroidota bacterium | reverse complement strand
TGGTAGCGGTAAATATACTTTATCTGGTACGTGAAGACAAGAGACTATATGGCACTCGTTGCGCGTTGAATGAAGTTTTAGTGTCGGGTAAGCAGTATAGCGTTGCTGTGAGATTGGTGTAAATACAGAACAATATCACATAGCAGGGTTCTTTTGCTTCTTTTCTTGTGCCGACCAAATCTTTATACCATGTCGGCATTCCTTCGGAACCCCGTCAAGAAAAGAAGGAATAAGTTTTTCTCTTGTATGATGTATTTTGGACAAGTATCATAAACAATAAGTATTGAATTTTTCTTCCCGATATATTCATATAATATTTCTTAGAAGATTGGTTCGTACTTTATGTATAAAGACCTATTCATTTCAATATAAAAATTACTTGACGTGGTCAAAAACACCAAATCATTGTACAATTCATTCCCCTGGAAATCTATCCCATAAATCAGGTATTGACTGTAAAACCGAAAACAGAGTTTGAACTTTGGAATATCGCAGAGTATCACCTGTAGAGGTGATTCTAAAAAACGAAGAGACGATGTGTTTTCCGCATGTCTGCAGCAGAGTTATTGTTTGGGTGTAATCGGCGGAAGTTCGTATGCTTCACAGACTGATTGGAAACCGCTGGCCTTATGTGTTGCGTCGCAAAAAGGTTTTGTCTTGCTCAATCCACAGCGGCAGAGTGACACACGGGTGCGACCGTTCAGATTGTACCGGTTCCCGTTCATATCAACGATCTCGATCTCTTCTCCTTCTATCCGGTAACTGCCGTTATTATTGATGACTATTTTTACTGCCATGTGTTTGTATCCTTCGCGTTCTGTTTCGTTTCCATTCTAATTTCACTAACGGAATGGTAGGACGTATCGCCGACCGTATGGTCGGCGTTTTTTTATTTGGAAAAACTATTCCGTCAAGTATCGTTCGGCGATACGGATTGAAAATTTTACGAAGCGCGAAGAGCATTAATGATATTCATCCGCGACGCACGGACGGCGGGAAGGAATCCACCGAGCAGACCCATCGTAAGAAAGAAAACTACGGTTAACATGATAACGCTCGGAGAAAGTGAAAAGCCAAACGCCAGTTCGGAGAACGTGCCAAAATTTGTCGTGGAAAAGGAAACAAATCCCATAAACGACGCAAGGAACAGTCCTATGATTCCCCCCACAGAAGATAAAGCCAGTGCTTCAATAAGGAACGCCGCCAATATGCTGCGTCGCCGGAATCCGAGTGCACGTAACGTACCGATCTCCACAGTGCGGTTCGCAACCGAAGCGTACATGGTAATCATCGCGCCGATCATTGCCCCAAAACTGAAGATGATGGTAATAAAAATACCGAGACCGTTGATAAATTCTGCCATAAATTTGGATTGTTCAAGATAAAAATCCTGTTCTCGCTTTGCTTCTAAATCCTGCAGCCGTTGTTCGGTCTCCATCTTTGTTTTAAGCGATTCAAAATCGTCGACATTTTTTAACTTTACTGTGTACGAAGAGAATGTGGTTCCCCGGCCAAATTCGTTCATAATAATGTCTGCATCGGTCCAGACTTCAGAAGCAAATCCGGTTTTTCCACCGTCGATCACTCCCACAATTGTCCACAACTTCGAACCGATCTGTACCGACGATCCGGTTTCGACAGCATTAAATTGATCGTGAATTTTATTCCCGACAACTATTTCATACGACCCAGGCTGAAACCAGCGTCCTTCGCTTAACTGTACCTGCGGCCGGAGAGCAATAGCGCCGGTGGAAATCCCGCGCACTGACACATTCCCCATATCGTTCGATCCTTTTTTCGTAAGATTGATCAAGGTAACGACATCAGAGGTTGCAAACGGTTTCCCATCCTGGGTCTGTCCGATTTCGGGAAATGTCGATAGGATGCCGATTTGATCGCGGCTGACAGCACTCATCATTTCACTCTGAGAACTCTTGCGGAGAATAATTACATTGTCTTTCGATCCTGTAGCAACGAGCGTGTCTTCAATTCCCTGCGACAGCATTAGTACGGCGGCAAAGACGAACACGACAAGCGCAATGCCGGTAACGGTTAATGCCGTTGTCAGCCGGCGCGTCCAAAGATTTCGGATGTTGTATGTGAGTGGTATTTTCATAAAAATAGTCCTACAAGATTTCGTCATGCCCGATCGATTGTGTCGGGTATCCATCGATAGATTCCCGCCAAAAAGCATCTCCACTATGGATTCCTTCTGGGTGGGAATGACACTTTATGTTTATTCTACAGTCATCATCAGTGCGTTTCGGGTTTTTTTTTAACGGAACGTGTCGAAGGACAACCAGTAAATTATTAATTATCCGATCTGTCGCAAGCCGTCTACGATCTTCATGTTCGCTGAACGGTACGCCGGGAAAATGGATGCAATCACTCCGACAAGCAGGGAAAATCCGATTGATAGTACGATGGTCATCGGTTGAACGGCAAATACCGGAAACATGGTCGGGAACGCATCGCCGAATCCTTTGCAGACCGGGAAGGTAAGTGCAAGTCCAACCGCGCCCCCCAGCATACTGATAAAGAGCGATTCTCCTGCAATCAATCCCACCACATGGGACGATGTGAACCCGAGAGTTTTTAGCACCGCATATTCACGGATCCGTTCGCGCGCCGCCATAATGATGGTGTTCGCCAGTACCATTAAAATAATACCGATGATCACGTACGAAACTATTTCCATCGAAGTAATGATCGCGCCGGAGAGCGACACAAATCCTTGTTGGAACGCTTTTTCTGTTTCCGTTTTTGTTTTCGCCGGAGAGTTGATATACAGTGCGTCGATCGTTTCGGAGACCATCGCCGCAGCATTCGGATTGTCAACCTGCAGAACGTACCATCCTACCTGGTCCGTTGCCCATGAATTCGTCTGACGGTTCCGTTCATTTAGATATTCCCAGTTAAAAAACATCTGCGTTTCGTCCGCAGTTTTATCTTTGCCGGAATAAATACCGACGACCGTAAATTCCCAATTGCCGGGATAAATATCACCGGTAATCGGAATAATGTCTCCGATCTTGAAACTGTGCTGCTCCGCCAACTTTTTTCCGACAACACAACTGTTCCGTTGTTGTTGAAATGTCGTCAGTTGATCCGTTGAAATGATATATTCGGGATATACCTCAAAGATCGTTAGTGGATCGACCGCAATACGCGGGAAGAAGTTTTCGAAACTTTGATCTTTATAGATTCCCTGGAACCAGGAAGCAAACGAGACTGTTTTTACACCCGCAATTCCTTCGAGCTGACTTTTATAAGAATACGGCAACGGGAAGATGAACGCAACGGCATGGCGGGTAATCAGACGGTCTGCAGATGCTGCATCCACGCCGTACGACCATGCAGTGACGACCGTGCGGAGCAGTCCGAATGCCAGTACGGCGATCGCGATGCCGAAAATCGTCAGCATGCTGCGCAGTTTGTGGCGCAACAGATTTTTATAAATGAGTTTGAGTACTTTCATGGGTTATCCTAACGTTAATTCGCATTAAGTTCGCCTTTATCCAGATGCTGAATCTTATGAGCGCTTTCCGCCGCATGCGGATCGTGTGTGACCATGATGATCGTCTTCTTAAATTCGCTGTTCAGCCGGCTGAGTAGTATCAGAATTTCTTCTGCCGATTTTCTGTCCAAATCCCCAGTCGGTTCGTCGCCGATAATCACCGTCGGATCGGAAACGATGGCACGGGCAATCGCAACACGCTGTTGCTGTCCGCCGGAGAGTTGTTTGGGATAGTGGTCCATTCTATCCTCGAGTCCGACAACTTTTAACACCATCGCTACCCGTTCTTTCTTTTCTTTCTTGGAAAGATTCGTCAATAATAACGGCAGTTCTACGTTCTCGTATGCTGTCAGCACCGGCATCAAATTATAAAATTGGAACACAAATCCGATATGATGTGACCGCCATTTCGCGAGCGCTGATTCGCTGAGTTTGGCAATATCGGTTCCGGCGACGATGATTGAACCGCTAGTCGGCTTATCGATACCGGAGATCAAATTGAGCAACGTGGTCTTTCCGGACCCGGACGGACCCATCAGCGCCAGAAATTCCCCTTCGGGAACATTCAGCGAAATGTTCTGCAACACCGGAATCTCCAGCGTGTCGCGCCTGTAGACTTTGGTGACATTCTGTATTTCAACTAAAGTTGACATAATAATTGATGGTTTGTGAATAAATGAATACTACAATTTTTTTATGATAACAGTGCTGTGATAAAAATTATTTCTCTATTGTAAATTTTATTCCAGTAGAAAGTTTTTCCGTCGGACGAAGAACAACTTTCTCGCCCGGCATCACTCCGGATTTGATTTCAATTCTGTTCCCCATCGATTCTCCGAGCGTTACGGCTGTTTCTGTAAGTGTTTCGCCTTTTGCAACGAAAACCACTTTTTGTCCATTTCGCGTGGTGATGGCAGAGGCCGGTACGGAGATTTTCGGAGGGGTGTTGTTCTCCTCTTGCAGTTTTCCTTCTTTCAGAAAACTCACTTTCGCCCGCATTTCCGGCAGCACCCGTGCATCCCGTTCTTTAAATCTCACTTTGGTTAACACCGTCGCTTTCGCCCGGTCCGCCGTCGGAACAATCTTGTTCACAAATCCGGAATATCGCTGCTCGGGATATGCATCGAGCGTGATTTCGCATAGCATTCCTTCTTTAATTTTTTCGATGTTGGATTCCGAAACATCCGCTTCCACTTCAAGCGACGACATATCGGCAACGGAAACAATCGCGCCGCGCGAACCGGCTGCCGCACCGAACGGCGAAATCACCTCTCCGACATTTGCATTCTTCGTCAACACCACACCGTCAAACGGCGCGCGAATAAGCGTATACTCTAGCTGCACTTCTGTTGCACGCACATTCGCTTCGGCATATTTAATGGAAGCATCGGCGGAAGAAACTGCAGCAACGGCACGCCTGTACCGTGCATTGGCACCATCATAGTCCGCACGTGAAATAGAATTTTGTGCAAACAATGTTTTCTGCCTTTCAAAATTCGCCGCGGCATCATCCAGTTCCGCTTTCGCACTTTCCAATCCTGCTTTTGCGAGATTAAGATTCGCCTTTACTTGTCCCAATGCCGCTTCCACGTCGCTGCTCTCCAGCCGTCCGATGATCTGTCCAGTTTTTACCCGATCCCCTTCGATCACACCGAGGTATTCCAGCCGCCCGGTCCCTTTCGATGCAACCGCTGCTTTCCGCTGAGCAACAATATATCCGCTTGCCGTCAGTACGGCGCTTTCCTGCGCAGAGGTGGTTAACACAACGGTGCCGAGTTCTACCGTTTCGGTAGAGTTGCCGGATACGAATGCGAAGAAAAGTCCGGCAGAAATTACCAAAACACCGACGATTAACAAAATGATCAGCGATGATTTTGATCTTGGTTCTGTTTCGCGTGGCGCGTTGCGATTAATTTTGAGAAATGAGAGATCGGTGTGTTTATTGTCTGACATAAACTCTGTTCCCGTTCTTAACCTGAAGAAAAGGAAAAGAACTCTTTTTTCATCACAGTAAAATTGTTGAGTAATATCTCTAATTTAAGCGGAAAAGGCAACGAAGTGTTGAATAGTATAACAATTCCATAATTACTACTTGGGGAAAAATACGGAGAATAATAACGGATTCAGTATTTTTTTCGGCGAAACGGGGAGAATTACAGGTGAATGGAGTTAAAAATAGTATCTGACACCGCCAATAAGAACAATTGAAGTGGGAGAAAATATGGCAGGATCGATCTCAAGGAATCCTTCGAAGCCGCGGCTGAAAAATGTATTGATTCCGGCAAAGTACCAGAAAGGCGTTTTAATGTTCCCATTCACATAATTTGCATCTGCATCGACACCAGTGTAGAGGGTAGAAAATCTGTTGATGGGAAACGAAACGTTTACGGTCATATCCGCACCGGACGCGATCGTTTCGTAGTGCCCGCCGAGGGAAAGAGAAATACACGGTTGGTACCGCAAAATAATTTCCGTGTTGATGCTAATATAGAGCAAACCCGGAGATTTTTTCCCTGCTACTTCAATATCGGCACCGCGGAAAATTCCAATACCAAAGCCGGCAACCGGTGAGATAACTCCATTCGATTGAACTGCGGAAACATGCGCTCCTGCTTTTTTAGGGCGAAGCACTTGAGCATCATTCATGACCTGTGATTGTAGCATGGTGGAAAAAAACACCGCTAGCAGCACTATGGTTCTCATTTTTCATCTCCAATCCCCCCATGACTGATAGTTTAATGGTACTAACATCGTTCATAACAAACTGTGATGCCGATAACATTGTCTTATTTATCGGCGGATTGATGATTGGCAGAGGAGAAAAATAATTATATACCGGAAAGCAGCTTATTTCTAAGGAGAAAATGCTTTCATGCCCTCCAGTTTCATCATCATTTGTGCTACAACAAATCGATTGCCGGCACCATTTAGATGAACACCGTCGTAGGTAAGAATATTTTTTTCCACATTAGATGGATTGTTTAAACGAAGATGATCAAGAAATATCTTTCTAAGATCGCACAATATCGAACCAGTGTATGAAGCAACGCTGCGCGATACGGCACTGTACTCATCCAACATTGAATCGTATTTGTTCGGGTTGTTCGTTTTTTCGTCGATCACGCTCGGTGTGCGGAGCGCCACCCGAGCTCCGACAACATGAAGCTTCCCGATAAGTTCAATCAGTCAGGATGCAAATTGTTCTTTCGGAGTTCCGCTGAGTCCACGAGAAACGAACACGTAATGCCACACAACGTAGACGCCAGGGAATCACGGACGATCGAAACGTATCCACCCAGTTTCGTAATTGAATCGCTGAAAAAAACAATTCGGTGTGATGGTTGTTCCGTTAGCTCA
The DNA here is from genome assembly GCA_023229405.1 of Bacteroidota bacterium. Lineage (GTDB taxonomy): Bacteria > Bacteroidota > Ignavibacteria > UBA10030 > UBA8401 > UBA8401. The sequence continues at coordinate 3,877 of JALNZH010000104.1, read as the reverse complement.
CATGAAGAACAATCGGACACTTAGAGAATGAGAAGAAACAGACGTACAGAAGTATTCATCGAATAATTATCATAAAAAACTGATTGTTGAAACGATATGCGATGCGTACCTCTGTGCAAAACTTTTACCAATCCATTCTATCGCGTAGTCTCAGAATTTGACCGCAATGCTTTTCACCATGAGAAGAATAAGTCTGCAGCATCTTGTCCAGCGTTACTACTCCACTCTCGGGATGATTCGCCGTGCGGCTCCACCCCTGTTCGTCGATGGTATCCAACATTATCGCCCACCGTTCATGCAAACCGCGAAGCAGGTGCAGCGATTCCAGTACGGGAAGTTTGTACTCCGGCGATGTTGCCCACACATCCTGATCGTACGTTTTGATTGTTGGAACATTTTCATTCAACATCCATTTGAATCGGAGAAATGCATTCATGTGCGAATCGCACAGATGGTGCACAACCTGACGAACCGTCCACCCTCCTTCACGGTACGGTGTATCAAGCTGAGCATCGCTCAATCCTTCCACCGTGGCATCAAGAATACCCGGCAGCGATTTAATCTTTTGAATCATCATCTTGCGTTCTTCCATCGTCGGCATACAGCAATTCCTTTCCCGTGCTAAACGGTTGTACTAAATTTAAATTGGGTAAAGTTAGAGAATCGATTCGAGATATGCTATCGGGAAATTGAGTATGAGAATATTCTAGAGACTATTGCGGGCGGACAGCAACACTGTCTGAGGTTGTTGACTTTTGTTACCGATTTCGATTGATATTTCTATGAATTATTCAGCGATTATCCTCCCTCTCTCTTCGGAGCTCGGATATTCCGGCTGTTCCAGAGAATCAATATCGCTGAGAATACGCTGTTCATCCCCCCAATCATTCCAGTACACTCCGCGGATCCGCAAAACGCTTAGCCGATCCGGAATTTTTTCCAGAAGCCCGTGTGAAAAATTGACTGAAGGCAACGACGTAAACACATCTTCGGCAACGTCGGACTCGAATATCGTACCGAGCGATTGAATAATCCGCTGTGCGGGAGCGAATACATCGCTCATGTGTTCTTTAAACAAATGTAAAAAATTTTCCGTTGTGCCGACAATGGTCATCGTATTCCAGAGGCATCCTTTGTCATGAAGGTACTGCGTCAACTGTGCATTCGGTTTCTCCCAAAATCGTTTTACCAAATGGATGCCATCGGTAATGCAACGGTCGCCGGTTTCAATCCATCCGTATCCGAATTGGAGCGACGTGGGTGCAACTCCAAGCGTCACAATTCGGTTCGGGTCATCGGACACAGCTTCGAATGCCTTCGACACGTACGCACGATACAACTCTTCTTGCAGAATAAAATGATCGGCGGGAAACAATCCAACAATTGCGTGCGGATCGGCGTGGTGTACGTGGAGCAACGGCAAAAGAATGCCCGGACCCGTCTCGCGGTTCATCGGCTGAATGACAACGGTTTCAGGAAGACGGTCTTGCAGGTCGCCGAATGCCCATGAGAGATGTCCGGCGTTTACCGTTGTCATCAAATGATCGGTTGAAAAAAGGGGTGATACGCGGTCGATAGTATGGCGAAGCATTGACCGGCTTCCGATCAATGCACAATATTGTTTTGGACGGTACTCTCCGAATCGCGCTTTAATGAAATGCTGAAGCCGTTTTCCATTCCCCCCGGCAAGAATAATTCCCCACCGGTGATCAGTTGGCGGATGCAGTGCGGCGAACCACGATCGTTGTCTCATGCTCATACCCTCCTTATGATGTGAGAGAAGGCAATAACAATATCCGGAATGGGACCGCAGCAAAAAAAGTTGCTCTGTGTAAACGGATGATCGGGTGCGGATGTGAGAAAAGGAGATTCGGTCCCTTGACTAACGGCATAGTACCATTTGGACTGAACAAAGTCAACTGATGTGGAGATCTTTATGCGGTTATTTTTTAACGTACTTCCAATTTCGGACTTTTCCCTCCGCCATCCATTCCACTGCAGTGGAAAGACGCGCAATGCGGGTCATTTCCGTTTTTGCTTCAACAATCCACGGCACATCGTCTTTGTGCTGGGAGTAACTGAATCCTTTAAATACGGCAAATGCCTTGGTATTCTTCTTCAGCACAAACAAAAAAACTTTTGGAACATTAATGTCTTTTTTCTTTTTGGTTGAGGAATCTTTTTTTATTGTACTGCCTTGCACATTTAATGCAGCGGCTTCGGCAATATAGGCAATCATTTTTTAATTCGAGAGAAGATCTCCAGCAACGTGATCCTGCCCAGGTGACCCATTGCAGATTCGGATTTCGCCGTTGCTGTCAATCGTCGATCCTTCATCAGCGACGCCTTCCAGAATCCGAACGCGCAATGCCGTTGAAACGCAGCCATACTGCACATCATCTTCCCTTTGAAATTGAAATGCGGAAATTTCCACTTTATCGTTTCTTCAACATCCGGACATGCTGTGTGGACGAGCCTGCGCACATGCTTCAAAATCGGACGTGCAATCGGTTGTGCGTGTGCAATATATGCGTCGATACGTTTGTCGTTGACGGATATTGTTACATTCCTTCCACAATTTTTTTTATCGACTCCAACACCATGCCCCAGTTCTGTTCGGAATGTTTTTTACTTTCTTCAGTTTTGATCCCATCCTGCACAATGGTCAATTCTGTCGATGTTCCATGTTGTAGAAGTTCGTAGGAAACGACAACGTAGTTTTCAGGAATGTCTGAAGTACCAGCCATTGAACTCCAGTAGGTGTACCGAAGAAGTTTTTCCGTGTGCAACTCCAGGATCACTCCTTTATTCTCGTATATCTTTCCCTGATATTCACCGCGGAAGTAGATCGGACTGCCGACGGTCCACTTGCTTTCTGTTTCCGTGCCGAATAAATATTGCTTAATTATTTCCGGAGTGATGAGTGCTTTCCACACTCTGGCCGTATCGGCATTGATATTCTTGGAAATGGTTGCCGTAAATAATTTCGTCATAGAACAACTCCTGTAAATAATTACCGACAATCCAGATACAATAACAAAACGACCGAAAGGTGACGACCTGAATCTCCCCTTCGATTGCAATGTCGATCAATTTTTATGTAAAAACATACTTGTCCAAAATAAATCATAAAAGAGAAAAACTTATTCCTCCTTTTCTTGTGCCGACATGGTATAAAGATTTGGTCGGCACAAGAAAAGAAGCAAAAGAACCACTTGCGAAATGTAACGCGCGCGATGAATCCCGTTCGCACTTACCCGTTGATGGCAAAATCGCCATCAAAAAGTCCCTTCATGATTTCAGTCCCCACTCTTTAAGGGTTTTATTTTGGATAGCTATGATGTAAAAATTATAGTGGCCAATATTCGAATACGCCGTTACTAATCCAACGATGCACGGATCACACGTAGAAGCTCTGTTCGATCATACGGTTTTTGGATATACGCTTTCGCTCCTTGTTTATCCAATTCAGCTTTAACATTCGGATCAAAAAAACCGCTGGCAAAAATAACTTTTACGTCGGGTTGGATTTTTTTCAACATCAGGAATTCATCATATCCGGAAAGCTTCGGAAGTCCCATATCGGTGACAATTAGATTGATCGCGTCCTTTTTTTCGCGGAATATATTTACCGCTTCCTCGCCATCGTGGGCTTCAAGCACGGTATACCCTTCATCCTCCAACAGAATTTTTATCATTAAAATCAACATCTCTTCATCTTCAACAATAAGTATTGTTTCCGTCCCGCCGCGGATCTGACCATGGATCATCACTTCTGTCTGCACAGGTACCTCTGTTTCACCGGCAAGAGGTAGATAGAGGGTAAATGAGCTACCCCGTCCGACTTTGCTTTCGACATCGATATATCCCTTGTGAG
>JALNZH010000103.1 GCA_023229405.1 Bacteroidota bacterium | reverse complement strand
TGACATTCTTTCCCGTTTCCGGTGTAATAAGAATTCTATTGGCTTGATTCGTACCGTTGATCGGTCCTGACAGTGTGACCAATTTTGTCAGCGTATAGAGAGTATCCGTGAGCACAGCAGTCACACCGCCGGCGACGCCATCTTGGCTGATTTTCAGCATAATGGAATCGAGCGTCGGGAAATCTTTTTCCGCGCCAACAGTATACGTGCCAGCCGCTAACGGTGATTGCACCAGATACGAAAAGACTGCCGGAGGCGGTGTATTGACGGTACCCATCGGCGGCCAGGTGGCAAAGTTTTGCGCAACAGCCGCATCCTTTGCCGAGAAATAATATTGGACTGTCGTATTGTTGCTTCTGCCAGGAAGCGTAAAGAAATATTCCGTTCCGTTGGCAGAATCGATACCGACAGACGAATAACTGACCGAATCTTTGATCTTATGCCAGAGCATTGGAGCATTGCCGGCAACGCCGATGCCTGAAGGATCGCTGATAGTCACATGCACAACTCGCGCACCGGTTGTCGGTGCAGGGGGAAGCGCGGCATAAATAAAGATCGGCGGCATAGAATCAATCTGCGTGTATGTTCCTTCGAATGCGCCAATATCCGGCGTAAGAGCATTGCGGATATTGCCATCAAAATCCTTTGCAATTCCAATCGGGGTTCCGTTGGATTCCAACTGCGTAACGGAAGAGGGAGAAAGATGCAAATCACTTGCAGATATGTACGGTACATTTTCCACAACACTGTGTAAATCGTTTTTAAACTCATATTGCCATCCTCCCAATGCTGAAAACTTCCGGTAATAAAATGGAGCGGAGGTATTCATTTTGTATGCGATGGCCAGATGGGATGAATCAACCGCATAACCGCCGAAAAAGTTATTATGGTCGCTATTAATCACCTGAGGATAATATCCCACATACATACCGGCAGCAAAAGAGTTCAATCCCAACACTTCGGTGCGGCGGTTGACAAAACTGTTGTTTCGAAGATACAACTGATAACCGCTGGAGAATGGAACAATGGCCAGCGCCGCAGAGATACGAGATCCTGTGCTTGCACCTGTTAACAAAACGCTGTTGTGATACAGTGTTTCGGGAACAGTAGTGCTGGTATTGACAACATAAATTCCGGCAGTGACGCCGGTTCCGGTTGTTAATCCTTCAACATCGGAAATTACATTGTTCACATAACGGCTGTTCCCTTTTGTTTGCGTATTACCAATATACAAACCAGAAGTAGAACCGGAGGCACTGATGCCGCGAATATGGGAAATATCGTTCGTATTGATATCCGCCCAGTTACATTCAGTCCCAACACGGATGCCGTAGACATTGGTCGAGCCGCCGGCGGGGGGAATGATATTCCGGATAATATTTTTGGATACAATCATGCTGTCTGCATTACTCAAGTCGATACCATTGGCGCCGATGAGATCGGCTGCTCCGGTTCCGATGCTATTGTTCAGGATTCGCGGTGCAGAGATATAGTTCGTGTTATTGGCACCGTTCACCGAGATACCACTGTACGCCCGGGTAATGTAATTGTTTTCAATCAACGCATAATGCGGTAAACCGTATTTTTGGGAAATAACACCGTAGGTAACAAGGATACCTTTTCCCGAAGAATTTGTTAATGCTGCATTTGTTGTAATAATCAAGTTCTTAATCACGGCATTCGGAGAATGTCCGACAACGCGTACACCAACCAGTCCGTTCGTTCCCAACACATTCACGGTCATATTGCGTGCAGTATCAGCGCCGTACAGCGGCTGACCGGAAATCGTTACGGATTGTGTCGAATCCACCGCCAAACCAAAATTATATGTCGTATTCGGCGGAGTCACATTAATAACAACTGTTGCTGCGGAATCGGGACGGATAGTGATTGGAGCTGAGGCATTTGATTTTCTGGTGTAAATGCGCAACGAGTCTTCATTATAAATGCCGGACCGAATTAGCAGCGTCACTCCGGGAGGCACAACATCCTGCGCATTGATATCATGAATTGCCGCTTTTAAAGTTACGTAATCGGGAGAGAGACCTCCAACGGTTTTCACACCCGAAATCGGATCCTGCACCAGATAACTAAACGTTACTGGCGGAGCAGCCACAGATGTTCCAAGAGATGGCAGCGTTGCAACATTGGCGGCGGGTGATGCATCCTGTGCAACAAAGTAATATTGCACAACTGTTCTCACCGGTTGCTCCGGAATGGAAAAAGTAAAAATACCATTCTGAACGGCATCATGGGCAACTGAAGTATATGTGGGATCGGTCGATTTTTTCCACAATAAGCGGGGGGCATTAGCGCCGACCGCTAGTCCTGAACGATCATTGATGGTAATTGTTACTGTGCGTGTTCCTTCACGCGGTGCGGGAAGAAGCGGAACAAACGACGTAAAGACCGGCGGCATACCGTCAACCGGTGTCATGGCTGCATCAAACGCACCGATATCCGGCGTGGAGGCATTGCGTGCAACGCCGTCGAAATCAAGCGAAGCGAACGGAGGAATTTGTGCACCGGCTGCTTCGAGCTGTGAGGTTGAGGCTGCGGTAAGATGCAAATCCGTATCGCTGATGTACGGTGCATTTTCTACAACGCTGTTCACATCGTTACCAAATTCATATTGCGATCCGCCCAATGTTGAGAATTTGCGGTAATATCCGTTGGCAATTCTCCATACAGCTGCGCAATAGGTCGTATCCCCGCCTGTGCCAGGATAGAAATTGTTATGATCGCTGTTCAATACTGAGCCGTTGGAATTGCCAACATACAGTCCGGCAGCAAAAGAATTCAATCCGCCGGCTTCCGTTCTGCGGTTCACCAAATTATTGTTGCGCAGCAACAGGTTGGTTCCACCCGATGTATTGTAATAGAGTGCAGCGGAGATGCGCTGTCCGGAACTCGTTCCGGTAAGCAACACGCTGTTGTGATAGAGTGAATCATAACCGAAGGAGTTCGTGACATAGATGCCGGCGATTATTCCTGTTCCAGAACCAAGGCCGTCAATATCATACACCAGGTTATTGAAAATCTTATTTCCGGATGCATCCGCAGTCGCAAGGGTACTGTTGATACTATTATTTACATACAATCCGTACACGTTGGTTGATGCTGCTGCGCCGCGCATTTGGGAGACCGTATTGTGATATACCAGAGCGGACTGCGTGTACCCTTCTATCGTCATTCCATAGAGCGTTGTTGCGCCGCCAGTTGCCGGCGGCAGAATATTGCCCACCATATTGTTAAAAATGCGGGCGCCGTCGGACGATGTAACGGAAATTCCAATAGCACCGACGGAATCACCGGTCGACGTAGCAATCTGGTTATTGATTACCTGGGGTCCTTTAATGAAATTCGGAACATCCATTCCCTGCACACGAATACCAGTATAGGTGCGCTTTACGTAGTTGTTTTCAATCAGTGCATAATTCGGATTCTTCCATACCGATGAACCCGATCCATACACATAAATTGCGCGAGAGTTGGTGTTGATCTTCGATGCCGTAGCGATGACAAGATTCTTGATAACGCAGTAGTCAGAATTATTCACCACGCGGATGCCAACAAGGCCATTTGTTCCGACAACATTCAACGTTAAATTTCGGTCCCCTGCCAAACCATGCAGCGGTTGGCCGGTGATGGTGACATATTGGGTTGTATCGACAGCAATACCGAAATTGTATGCCGACGACGGCGGCGTTACATTAATCACCACCTGTGCGGCGGAATCTGGACGGAAAACAATCGGTGCATTTACGTTTGAACTGGATGTTCTGATACGAAGAGAATCTTCCGTATAGATACCGTCACGAATCAGAAATGTTACACCGGGAGCCTGTACGCCGGAGTCATTGAGCGCCTTCACTGCTTCTTTGATTGTCAGGTAATCGGGGGTTGTTCCTCCGATCGTTTTCGTTCCCGACAACTGCGCGTGCAGCACCGGTACGAGAAAAACTACTGCAGCAATCAGCAACCGAAGAGTCGTGATCGATTTGTTCATAGTGATCTCCAAAAAATGGTAATGGATTGATGAATGATTTTTTTGTTGTTCATTATCGATGAAAGGTGTACCCAGTTCCAAAATTCATACATCACATTCACGATGTGATCGTATGAAAGCCACAGTAAAAAATAGAGGTATTCTTGCCGCTATACCATACCTCAAATGAGGTGTTTATGCGGACACGGGAATTTTACCATGAAACGAGGTTTTTTACGCTGAGCCGACATTCCGAGATGCCGGCGAAGGGAGAAACAACTTAGGAAAGTGAAAATGATTTGGATTTGAGAACTTTTGCGACAGCTTCCGTTTTTGAATGGACGTGAAGCTTTTGATAAATATTTTTCAGGTGTCCGCGAACGGTTTCCGAACTGATGAATAATTTTTCTGCAATTTGTTTGCTCGTATATCCTTTGACTAATTGTTCCAAAATCTCCACTTCCCGTTCGGATAAACTTGCAGTGTGATCCTGCGCCGGTGCAACGCGGAACACTTCCAGCACTTTCTTTGCAATCTGCGTGGACATGGGAGCGCCGCCGTCATTAAGTTCATTCAGTGCAGAAGCAATCTTGTTGGGCGGCGTTTTTTTCAACAAATACCCGTCAGCACCCGCCATAATGGATTTCATTACACGGTCATCGTCTTCAAAAATTGTCAACATCACCACAGAGCATTCTGGATGTGATTTTTTCACCTCGCGAAGAAACGAAATTCCGTCCATTCCGGGCAAACCGATATCGGTCAGAACAATCTCCGGATCCAATGTATCAATAACATCCAGTGCATCTTCAGCGGACGGAAATGCGCCAATGCATTCGTATTCCTTCGATTGATTGATAATGTATTCCAATCCATCGCGGACGACAGGTTCGTCTTCAACAACAATTAAACGTTTTTTGGGCACTGTGTTTTTTTTTCGTAAATGTTGGATTGCTTTCAAAATACAACAATCTCCTCTCCGTGAAAATACCTCAAATGAGGTGTCTTTGCAGTTCGGTCACTGTGAACCCAATATGCGTACCGGCCGCTTCCGATGACTCGATAACGATTTCTCCCTGCACCGCTTCGGCCCGTTTACGCATATTATCCAATCCCATCCGGTTGCTGCGATGCCCGCTCGTCGGCTTATGGATCCCAACTCCGTTATCGCGGATATCAAATCGAAGCAGATTCCGATCCGCCTGGATGACGATTGTGACCATGGTCGCCCGGGAATGTTTGATGACATTATAGAGCCCTTCTTTGAAAATGAGGAAGACATTCCGCCGGAATTCAGGACTAAACGCAAGGTCCGGAATTTCGTTTGGCAGAGAAACCTCGCATTGAATGTTCTTCAAAGTGAGCAGTTCATTCGCCAATTTGGACATGTATTGGATCAAGCTCTCCATATTGTCGTACCGGGGATTGATTGACCAAATAATTTCGTTAATGCTGTCTATCGTGGACCGTGAAATGTCCCCGATGGATGACACTTTGTCGAACACCTCAGGCCGAATTCCGCCGGATTCCGTCCCCTCCACACCACCGCGAACCATTTCACTCAGCAAAGAAATTTTTGTCAAGCTGGAACCGATCTCATCATGCATGTCCTGCGAAATCCTCATCCGTTCCCGGTCAATATATCGCTGCCGTTCAATCTTCTCCGTTTTCTTTTTAATCTGTTGGGACGTGTAGAACCGGATGGCAAGGAGAACAACAGTGATGATTACGACAAAGACCATCAGGCGGAACCACCATGTTTTCCAGAAGGGCGGAAGAATAGTGAACTGAAACTCGGCCGGTCCGCTCACAACTCCCTGAAATTCCTTCCCCCACACCAGAAACCGGTAAGAACCTTCCGAGAGATTAGTATATTCTTTACGATAATTTTTGGTCCATGCGGAAGGATGATCGTCCAATCCAATCAACTGCACCTGATAGACATTCTCCAGTTCCTTAAAATATGAGAGCAGGGAAAATTCAAAGGAGATGCCGTTCTGATCATGGTTAAGCGTAACGTTGTTGTGCAGCCGAATACCCTGCGGCATATTTTTTACGGAAATATTTTCTATGACAACGTGTTTCTGCTGACTATCCGGTTCTTCGATTGTCGGCTGGAGAAACGATACACCGTCGATGGTGCCGATCCAAATCCGCTGTTGGTTGTCAGTAAATAGAGCGCCAATATTTCCTTCATTATTGACGATACCATCATCCCCGGTGAAATGCTCCGAAATAAATTGTTCCTCTTCTCCTTTCGGCTGAGTGCGGGTAAACCGTGTGACCCCTTTATTGGTAAGGAAATACAATCTGTGCATGGCATCTTCACGGATGCCGTAGACAAGATTGTTCGAGATGGAAGTTTGCGAGGTGTCGTTGTAACACTGCCAGCGGGACGTTGATGGATTAAACAGTAGCACACCGTTGCCGGAGGTGCCGCACCAAATCGATCCGTCGGCGGCAGTGTAAATGCATTGGAAACTTCCCCACGGCACACCGTTTGGAATTTCCATCGTTGTCAGCACCCCATTTTTTAGCTGCGTAATTCCTTCCGATGAGGCGAGCCAAACGCTGCCGCCGGGACCATCTGTAACACCAGCCACATCGCCAAACGGAAATCCCGTTGACACATCAAATTTCGTGATGAGGCCATCCCGATAGCGACCGGCACCGGTACTGGTTGATATCCAGATGGAACCCGACACATCTTTATAGAAAGAATGAATGTGATCGCTTGGTAATCCATCTTCCGTTGTGATGTACCTCCATGAAGACCCGGAAAGGACATTAACACCGCCGCCGTCCGTGCCAAACCACATTTCTCCATTCGGACCTTCGGTAATCGTATAGATGATGTTCGAGCGGAGTCCATTAGAGACATCATACTTCTTCCATACTCCATTTCGGTATGTATGCAATCCATGCAGTGAACCGAAATAGAAATCACCTTTGCTGTTTTGATAAATGGAGTAAATAGCAGCGCTGCCGGGGAAATATTTATTGTCCAAATAATTCCAGCTGGATTGCACATATCGGAACAAACCCGTTAACGCACCAAACCACATTACCCCTCGCGGATATTCGGCAATAGCATATACCGGCTTAATATCGTTCGATATAAATGTCTGCTGCAGTCCTTGCAAAGTATCGTCGGCGAACCGGATGAGGAAATTCTGACAACCCACCCAATACGTACCGTCCGATCCGCGCAGAATTGTACGGATGGGATTGTAGGTATCTTTGGAATGCAACGGGTGTGCCGTCCATGCACCATGAGAGTAACGTGCAAGAACATCATCGCCCCCGCACCAGAGCGATGAATCTTCATCCAAATAAATAGAATAGAAGATATGACTATTGATTCTGCTGGGATATCCGGCGTTGGTCAATTGACCGTTGCGCAGCAGCAGCAGACCTTCATTCGATGCAAACCAAAAGTCGTTGGCATATCCCCGCTGAATCTTATGGATGATGAGGTTTTTCGCCACTGGAAACAGCGCCGGAATTTTTCGCAGCACACTGAAATTGTATTCAAACAGACCGACTGACGTGGCAATCAGTAATGATCGTGTTCCGTCGGGATTGGTCATTTCCGCAAGATCCCAAATGTTCTTATTAATGCGGTTGACAGAATCCAGGATGGTTGTCCACGTATCGTTCTTCCATGAGAAGATGCTCCCATCCAGCGTGCCGAAATAAAGTGCACTGTCATCCGCACAATATATTGAGAGCACATAATTGGAATTCCCTTTTCCCGGCATGTTCAACGGCATCCAATTTCGGACATTGTAATACGCTGCGCCATCTTGTGTCGCTATCCAAATCCTTCCCCGTTTATCCACCACCATGCTGTTCACCGTGCTTTGCGGCAGGCCGTCGCTAACAGTATACCTTTTAATGCTCGTCGATGCGATTGATTGGATATCGTTGTGTAGTTCTTGAGAGAAAAGAACAAACGGAAACAGTAATGCATAGAAGAATGAAAGTCGAAGTGCGAGGTTTATGCAGCTTGGCATAAGAATTAATAATGAATGGAGAGTTTTGTCCAATATTATCAGAAGGCTTAAGAATTGCAACGGGAAATCTCTTTTGTATGAAATTCATTCTGCCCAGTGTGAAACAGAACTATTATTTGTTAACCAAGAACATAGCTGATGGATGATAGATAGAAGAGAATGAAAAGACTCACAAATAGGAGAGTATTTTTTTCAAGGTTTCCACTAATGCTATAAACTCACTCCTCCAATTACATTTTCTTGAATATTGATGTCCACTTGTTTGCTTTCAACCATGGTAGCATCAGAAAAGCACTTTTTTAAAAATCATATATATACGGACAATGTAGTCTGATGATTTTCTTATTTTTCATAAGAAATAGAACAAATTCGTCAGAATAAAAAAAATAATATCCCAAATACCCGAAATAAGACGCTTATTTCTGGTATAATAATTGATTATTACTATATTGCGTTGAAATAATAAGTCACAAAATCACCAATAACAAAAGGATGGAGTATCTATGAAACAATTGATCGCAGTACTACTAATCGCCGCACTCGGGTTAACATCGTGTAAAGAAGAAAGTGAAACTACTACCCCGATAGTGTCTGCTTACGATAACGCAGATGCAACAAAAGGCGGGATACTCTATGATAAATTTTGGTCATCAGAAGCAGGATATGATGTTACCGATGCTGCAAAAATCAGTCACTTAAATAAATATGCCGATTTCTATCGGTGCAAACAGTGCCATGCATGGGATCAGATGGGCAATGAAGGTTCCTATAATAATAGAGCTTCTAAGGCAAGCACACCCACAACTGCCGGCAGGCCGAAAGTTGCAGCTAATTTATTGCCGTGGTTATCAAAAACCCCGCAACAATTATTTGATGAAATCAAAACCGGCACAGGTCGTAGAAAAATTGCAGACTCTGCGGCTGTCACTGCATATGCCGTCACCACTTCTCCTTCTACCGGCGATCAAATGCCTGACTTCAGCACATTCTTAACAGACGCACAGATTTGGGATCTTGTAAAATTCTTAAAAGAAGGTGCAAACGATGTGACGAAACTTTACGATGCTACTTATACAGGAACCTATCCTTCCGGAAAAGCATCATTTAGCGCAATTGGAAAAGATGGTGATGCCGTGAAAGGAAAAACATTATATACCACAAATTGCAAATCATGCCATGGACTAGAAGGTAAAGATATTCCGAATCTTGATGCTACCGCAGGAATGACCGCAGGTAAATTTATTCGGACAAAACCAAACGAAGCACAGCATAAAATTCGCTTTGGTCAGTTGGGTACAATCATGAAACCGACAAAGTTAACAGTAACGGAACTGAGAGATTTGTACAAAGCTCTTGCAGATACCGTCGCATTCCCGAACTAATAGAATCATAATATGACTGTAATACAAAAGGCTGCCGATGCAGCCTTTTGTATTCTTGGAAGAATTTTCTAACCTCACTTTGCAAGGGTTACTTAGTTTTTACCTTGCTTCACAATACTCCGCGCTGAATCCCTCCTTGCAGTATTCATGTAGCAGCATCTTCAGAATTGTGTATCATGGGTAAAGTGTGAGTGCTGCTCAACAGTTCGATAAATTGCGGTTTTGTATAATACCCATCTGCCGGCACCATTTTTACCGCTTCTTTCAAATATTCTTCCGACCGACCGGAAAGCAAGTACACAAGCGCACACGCATCAATCGATTTAATAAAGCGCAGTGTCACCAATCCATTCATTCCATCCATCCCGATATCCAAAAAAACCAAATTGGGTGAAAAACTTTTTACTTCTCGCAGACACTCTTTACCGGAACGCGCAGTTTCAATAATGATGTGATGATGGAGTGAAGAGAGTAATTCAGTGACAACGCGAAGAAAGGCTTTATCATCATCAACAATCAATATTTTAAACGCTTTACCTGTCTTGGACATAAAACTTTCACTGATCGCTCGGTACACTCTTGTTGTTCCCCTCGTGAATATTTTGAATTATCTATTTACTTACTGATGGTACGCAAAACAACTGGTCATGGTGAGCACGGCGCAGGCTTAACCTCTTAGTTCATCGTTCTGCCAACGGCATCCCTTCGGAACAAAAAGCTAAGGATTTGCTCAGGGACCAACTGTTCTGCGCCACGCCGAACCATGTTCTCAAAAAAATTAATGTATGCGTACCATCAGTTACTCATGTCATTCATCGTCGATCAACCATCGGTGTGATTCAGATTTACTCGTCAATCAGTTCGGAAATCACACACCGCGAGTCCATCCCATCTCAAATAATATCTATGGTAATATACGATATTGAAGAGGTTAGGGAAAGCGGCAATGCACTAGATGGATTCGCCATGGAATATCTCACTCGGCAGAGAAGGACAAGAGATAATTTGGTACGCTTTTCAGATCAATGTTCAATGTTTGCATACCTTCTGCCTCCCCAAAATGATAAATCCCAATCAGGTCTGATCGGGATTTATCGTTGCTCATTGTATGCACTATCGGACGGTAATTCACCCGCCATTATTTTTTAATCCCCAGTTCATTCATAAACTTCCAGATTGCCCCGAAAGCATCACTCATTTCGTTCTCGTCAAAATCTCCGTGTTTTTTCCCTTTCATAACAACCAGATTATTCTTCACGCCGAACGTATTTAACACTTCGTGGAGTTTGGTAGCATGAATAAATGGAACAGCGTTATCTGCGTCGCCATGAATGGTAAGAACGGGCGGCGTAGAAGAATTTACATAGGTT
>JALNZH010000102.1 GCA_023229405.1 Bacteroidota bacterium | reverse complement strand
GAGCTTTGACGGAATTGATGATTATGTTCAATTCGCTTCTTCACCATCCTTTAATGTATCTGGTGCTGTTTCTGTTTCGGTGTGGATAAAATTAGCCTATCTGCCAAGCGAACTGCCCCTTTCCTATGGTGCAGTATTTGATTCCGAGTCCGACAATTATGTTCTCTATGAAGACAAAGGAAATAACCAATTACGATTTAAAGTTACCACATCTAACGGTGCGGCACGCCCCGCAATATCTGCTGTTGATTTAAAAACAGGAGTTTGGATACATGTTGCTGGTGTGTATGATGGCGTCAACGCAATGATCTATTTGAACGGCATATTGAAAGGCACTCTTCCATTGACTGGCACAGTGAATACCGGTCAGGTTGCAATGTTAGGGAAAAGCGGTACATCAGGAACTCCTTCATATTTCAAGGGGAGTATTGATGATCTTCAAATTTTTAATAAAGCAATAAGTCCGGCTGAGATTATGGATACATATACTACTATTAAAACTGCACCGTTGTCAACCGTTGGTATAGGTCCTGTTGTAAAAGAATTGGTCTCAAAAGAATTTACATTGTTACAAAATTATCCGAATCCGTTTAATCCGGCAACAACAATTAAATTCAGATTGTCAGAAGCAAGCAATGTTTCGCTGAAAATTTATGATGTGCTCTGCAGGGAAATGGCCACATTGGTGAACGATCAATTGTCCGCCGGATATTATTCGTATGTGTGGAACGCTGGCGGAATATCCAGCGGTATGTATATCTGTCGCATCAAGGTAACATCCTCGAACGGCAACCAGCAAAAGAACTTTGTTCAAGTAAAAAAACTGATGCTGCAGAAGTAAGCGAAATGTTGAGGCAAATACAATCTCGTTGGAAAGACATTTTTTGCTATCCGTTCGTCGCTAGTTTTTATTCTACGAAAGCTTGGTAAAAATTGGTTACATTCATTTACTATGAAATTTCTCGCCATCGATTTTGAAACCGCCAACCGGTCTCCCAACAGCGCATGCTCTGTCGGATTAGTGCGTGTGGCAGATGGAAAGATTGTCACTAAAAAAACATTCCTGATCAAACCGCCGTATGAGTATTTTGAATTTACCGACATTCACGGAATTACCTGGAACAACGTGAAGAAAAAGCCGACGTTCAAAGAACTCTGGCCGGAGATGGAAAAGTTCTTTGCGAATATCGACTTTGTTGTCGCCCATAATGTAGGATTTGACCGCAGAGTGCTTGAATCGTGCTGTTCAACGTACGGATTAGCGGCGCCCGATGTAGAATACCGTTGCACAGTCCGTTTATCCCGATCGGTTCTCAAAATTCGACCGGCAAATCTTGCCAATGTCTGCCGCGAGTTGTTTATTCCGCTGGATCATCACGAAGCGGGTTCTGATGCTGAAGCATGTGCACAGATTATGATGGAGGTGATAAGGAGAAAAGGAGAAGATTGAGTGATATTAAAAATAAAAAAGCCATACGGTTTTCTGTATGGCTTTCTTATTTTTAAATAATATTTGATTCCGACAAGATTCTTTAGAATGTTCCGCTAATATCAGGTGAACCATCAACTTTATATATTTGATATGTTCCTGTACCATCTGCTAGCCAGGAAATTTCAAGATATTTGTACATTGGTCCCGTAGCCCCAGTTTGGTAGTAGATTAATTTCCCAGTACCATTGACATTGTTGACTACTTCCAATTTTTTTTCAGCAACTCCGTGAGTGTAGGTGATAAATGTACCAGTTTCATTTCCTGAAGCATCGGATGCCCATATCAACTCACCCTGTTTAACGGTGGAGTTGTATTCATAGACTACCCAGCTGCCTGTTTTGCCGTCGGCTGTGGTCGTTCCTTCAAATGCAGTCCAATGTTGTACGGTAATGGTAGTATCATCATCTTCATATAAACCGTCGAAGACAATTTTCCATCTGTAACTTCCGTTGCTAAGCAATTCGGAAGTAATCGTTTCTGTTAATCCATTTGCCGTAAAGGAATAGGTCCACACATTTCCGTTCTGTGTTCCGGGTAATTGTGCAAACGCCTTGAACAGTTCACCCTGGGAATTGAACGATTGTGCGGATGCTTTTGCCTGATTCGCGTATTGATTGTCGGACTGTGTGTTCGGACCGCTGAAGGAGATTTGCGGCGAAGTTGGTTTTTGCGCAGGCGTTGTCGGACTATCTTCATCTTTACATCCGATCATGGCTACTGCAACGATAAGCGAGAAGACGAATAAATAACATTTTGTATACTTTTGCATGGTGTGTCCTCCTGAGATTGTGGAAAAAAGAGTATTGCGTTAATATTCGGCATAAAATACTCAATACTCACACTCTTGTCAACGAATCTGCGTCACACTTCGTTCAAAAAGAATTGGCAATTGTTTTGTATATTATGTCAAAATACTTAAAACGGACAAAAACATACTATGAATCAACGTTCCCTCTATAAAACTATCGAAAGTTTCGACAGTAAGAAATTTGCTTCCACGGAAGAGATGCTCTCGCATATTCTTCACCAGATCGTCTCCAACGACCGGATCGAGATTCAAGGAGGACGTGTTTGGAAACTGGACACGGTAAAAAATACGTATGAAGTGATCGCACAACAGGGGGAAGTGGAGAAGATTAAACCGAATTTTTCGTTGAAGGTGGATGAATACAAATTATTCAAACAGCTCGCCATGCACAGAACCATTTTGGCGAAAGAAACGAATGAATATCTTCGGAGCAAAGGAATCCTGAAATACTCCGCGACCGGTGTCGGCGAATTGGTGACCGTGAAAGGAAACCAACTGTATCCGTATATCCTTTCGTTTAACACCGATGTTCAGCATGAGATTGTTGCACCGACGCTGAATATCATCAGTCTTGCCGTTACGTCTATGGTAAAAAATAGACGAATCGAACGGAGGACTTCGCAATTGCAGAAAGATCTTGATAAGGCCCGGGAAATTCAGAGAAGTATTCTTCCAGCGCATGAGTTGCAATTTCACAATTACGAAATGTTCGGCATCTCGATTGCGGATAGAATTGTTGGAGGAGATTTTTTCGATTATATCATGAGCGAAGAGAAAGACCGCGTTGGTATTGTGATTGGGGATGCCGCCAGTAAAGGAATTTCCGCTGCGGTTCAGGCGTTGTATGTTTCGGGCGCGTTGCGTATGGGGGCGAGCTACCAAACAAAAATCAGCAACCTGATCCATAATATTAACGATCTTGTTCACCACACATTTTCCGATGACCGATTCCTCACTCTCTTTTATGCGGAATTGTCGAACGACTTAAAAGGCCTGTGCGTGTACGTTAATGCCGGCCACAGCAGCCCTATAATTTATCGGGCAACGACCAAGAGTATTGAATACCTTGAAGCGACCGGAAACATCATCGGCCCGTTCCCGAATCAGTTATACCGCAGCGAAGGGATGATGTTGGCGAAGGGTGATATCATGCTGTTGTATACGGACGGCGTCTCTGAAGCGATGGATAATCTTGGAGTTCAATATTCTGAAAAAAGATTGGCCGCTAAATTATGTGAACTGCGTAACGAAAAAGCGCAGAACATTGCGAGATTGATTATCGAAGATGTTCAGATTCACAGTGCAAAAAGCAAATACTCCGACGATCAAACGATCGTTGTTGTGAAACGGATTAAATAGCTATAGCGATGATTGACACGTGTATTATCTGTACTGAATACGTGTCTGACATCATGCAGTGCTAAAGAACTGAAACCCACGATGTGACAGCGGCAAAATTACTTAGCAAACACAGAGAGACACTAAGACCACAGAGAAAAACAAAGAATAGCTTCACTCAAAAATCTGCTCATAACAATCTTCAATAAAATCGTATCTAGTAAGACTTTCTTGTCTATTGTAGTAAACTGAACTGCTCTTCCGGCGTAAGTACTCTCCTACACACCACCGAATTCGCCATAAATCAGAGGAGATCATATGTGCCGGACTCTCAACGGAATTTTTCTGCTATTCCTTGTTCTGCTCTTCGCCGTATCCTTATCCGCTTCAACCATCACTGCGTTAAAAACCTCCGAACAGATTAGAGTAGATGGTATTCTGTCCGAAGGCATCTGGCAGCGGACGGGATTTACAGATTTCAAGCAACGTGAGCCGGAACAGGGAGCACCGGGAAGTGAAAAATGTGAAACGTGGGTTGCCTATGATGATGAAGCGTTGTATATCGCCGCAAAATTATACGATCACCATGCCGATTCGATTGTTGCACGTTTAGTACGGAGGGATTTTGTCTATGGCGATCCTTCCGACGGATTTTTAGTTTACATCGATCCGTATCATGATAAAATGACGGGGAATTTGTTTTATGTTTCCGCTGCCGGTACGAAAGCGGATGGACTTGTGGAGAACGATGGACGTTTCGAACTTTCCTGGGATGCGGTGTGGGAAGGGGTGGCAAAACTACATCCGGATGGATATGTGGTGGAGATGAAAATTCCGTTTGCACAACTCCGGTTTAAAGAGGGGGAGGAACAGGTGTGGGGAATCAATTTCGAACGGTATATCGGCAGAAAAAATGAAACAATGATGGTGGTGTATACTCCGCGGAATGAAAACGGTTTTGTCTCCCGTTTTCCCGATCTTGTCGGTTTAAATGGACTCACTCCGTCGTCGCGAATGGAAGTGCTGCCGTATGTCACGGGGAAAGCGGAATATATCGGAAACAATTCGAACAATCCTTTTAATCCCGGAGAAAAATATCTTCCGGGAGCCGGACTTGATTTGAAGGTGGGGCTTGGAACCAGTCTTACATTGGATGGAACTATCAATCCAGACTTCGGGCAAGTGGAAGTTGATCCGGCGGTGGTAAATCTTTCGGATGTAGAAACGTCGTTTCAGGAAAAACGACCGTTCTTCACAGAAGGAGTGAGTATCTTTCGGTTTGGACGGGGCGGAGCAAATAATAACTGGCAGTTTAATTGGAGCGATCCGACAATTTTTTACAGCCGGCGTATTGGAAGAAATCCGCAGCGGCCGCAGTTCAGTCTGCCATACTATGATTATGCCGATGTTCCCAACGGAACAAAAATTCTCGGTGCAGGAAAAATATCGGGCCGGTTAGGCGACGACTGGAAAATCGGAATGATCCATTCGCTCACCAATAAAGAAATGACATCCATCGATTCTGCCGGACATCACAGCCGGCAGGAAATGGAACCACAGTCGTATTACGGGGTCTTCCGCGCACAGCGCGATTTTGAACAGGGACAGCAGGGAATCGGCATGCTGGCAACATACACCAACAGAATGTTCGATAATCCGATATTACAGGATTACATTAACAGCAATGCTCTGGTAACCGCTGTTGATGGATGGACATTCTTTGATCAGGAACGAACGTATGTGCTGACCGGATGGGCAGGGCTTTCCAATGTTCAGGGAAATAACAACAAGTTGATAACTTTGCAACGCAGTTCCGGTCATTATTTCCAACGACCTGATGTGACACATATGAGCGTCGATAGTTCACTGACTTCAATGACGGGATATGCAGGCCGGATAATGCTGAACAAAAACCGCGGGAGGTGGACGCTAAATGCTGCTGTGGGAATGATCGATCCAAAATTCGAGTCTAACGATCTTGGTTTTATGTCCTTTGCCGATGTCATCAATGCACATGTTGTCTCGGGATATCGGTGGAGTGATCCGACAGAGTATTATCGGTTTACAGGATTTGACATTGCAACGTTTGTGAATTATGATTTCGGCGGGAATAAAACGGCGCAGGGATTCTGGTTGAATAGTTATGTGACACTGCTTAATTATTACGGAGGAAATATCCGGTTGCAGTACTCTCCCGAAACATTCAGTGCGCGTCGCACGCGCGGCGGTCCGTTGATGGTGAATCCTTCGTCGCAATCAGCCGGAATCAATTTGTTCAGCGATAACAGGAACTGGTGGATTTTATACGCCGGGGGAGGAATGACCACGGGAGGAGTCGACGAGAATACGAATGCGTACATTGAAACGGAATTAAAACTGACGCCGACGTTTACATTAACAGTGGGACCGGATATTTCATTCGACAAAAGCAAAGCGCAATTTATCCGTTCTGTTCTGGATGCCAATGCGACAGCGACGTATGGCCGACGATATGTTTTTGCAGATCTCGAACAGACTTCTGTCGGAGCGACAATCAGGATGAATTGGATTCTCAATCCCGAACTGAGTTTCCAGATTTATGCTCAACCGTATTTTAATTCCGGTTCCTACACCAATTATAAAGAATTGACAAAGGCTAAATCGTTTAAATTTATTATGTACGGAACAAACGGTTCAACAATCACTCCACAAACTACTTCTACTGGTGAAGTGGTCGGATATTCACTTGATGCGGATGGAACAGGAACAGCTGTGTCGATTCCAATTGGGAAACCGGATTTTAACTATCGATCATTGCGCGGAAATGCTGTTGTGCGATGGGAGTATTCGCCCGGGTCTGCGTTATTTCTGGTGTGGACACAAAGCAGGGAAGATATAGAGACAGCAGGAGATTTTCAGTTCGGTCGGTCGGTGGACCGCATTGTGAATGTGAAGCCGGATAATATCTTTATGTTGAAGCTTAGTTACTGGATGGGAATGTAGTCGTTGCAACCTTCCGAAGGTTGAGAACATACTTCTAAAACCTTCGGAAGGTTAACACTACCCTTTGTTCAATTTTTCCAGCTCGGTCCATCGGGCGTACAATCTTTCTACGTTCGATTTTCCGGCATCAAGTTCTTTGGTTAATTGTTCCACCGTGTCACCGTGCTTCTGATAAAAATCATCCGCGGCGAACAAAGCTTCAATCCGGTGCACTTCCTCTTCGGCTTTAAGGATATCCTGTTCAATCGTCTCCAGCTCCTTTGCTTCTTTCCATTTCAGTTTTTTCTGTTCCGGTTTTAACACTGCTTCGATCTTTTTTTGTTTTTCTACCTCAGCTTCCGCTGCCAAACGGGTATTCCGTTTTTCGATGTAATAATCGTAGTTCCCTTCACTGAAGTGCACCTTGCCGTCCCCTTCAAATGCAAGAATACCATTGCATACCCTGTTCAGAAAATACCGGTCATGGCTGACGGCAATGACACAACCGTCAAAATCCACAAGCGCTTCTTCCAGCACTCGAAGTGTCGGAAGATCGAGATCGTTCGTCGGTTCATCCAGAATCAGGAAATTTCCACCCTTCTTCAAAATTTTTGCCAATAGCAATCGGCTCCGCTCACCACCGGAGAGTTTTTCCACCTTTGTGTTAATTCGGTCATCCGCAAAATTAAACCGTCGCAGATAAGTCCAGACAGTGGTTTTCTGGTCACCAAACATGATCCAGTCATTTCCTTCGCCGATTTCTTTCAGTACGGTATTCTCATCATTCAATGCAACGCGGGATTGATCGATATAATTGATCATTGTCCTTTCGCCGACTTCTACCGATCCTTCAGTTGGCTGAAGTTCGTTCAGGATCAGTTTTAGCAGCGTTGTTTTCCCGAGTCCATTCCGTCCGATAATTCCCAACTTTCTCTTTTTATCGAACAATAGATCAACATGAGAGAATAATTTCTTTTCACCCAACACCATTCCAACATGTTTCAGATTTAAGACGGTATTTCCGAGGCCAGAAGGTGGGGGGATGAGAAGTTGCACTTCTTTTTCAGCCTGATATCCTTCCTTATCCGCGACCTCAAAATAATTCTTTAAACGGCTCTTGGATTTTGTCGTCCGCGCTTTTGGTCCTCTCCGTACCCATTCCAATTCACGGCGAAGAAAGTTATTTTTCTTTTTTTCTTCGGTTTCCAACTGAGCCTGACGTTCTGCTTTGTCGATCAAATAGTCGGTATAGTTGCCAGTATGTGGATAACATAAGCCGTTTGAAAGTTCAACAATTCTATTGGCGATGGAATCAAGGAAATACCGGTCATGGGTCACGAACAAACAGGCGCCGGTGTAATCTTCCAAAAATTCTTCCATCCATTCAATGGATTGAGTATCGAGATGGTTAGTCGGTTCGTCGAGAATCAACAGATCGGGACGGGAGATAATGGCGCGGCAGAGCGCAACGCGCCGTTTTTCACCGCCGGAAAGAGTAGTGATATCCCGATTTTTATCCGGAACATTCAATGAATGCATTGCGGCTTCCACACGGTTCTCCAAATTCCAGCCGTCCAGTAGATGGATATGCTCTTCCAGTATATGACGTCGTTCGGCGTCGTACGGAAGGGATTCATATTCGCGGAGAATATCAATCACATCGTGCGCACCGTCCATAATATTTTCAAAGACATTTTTCGATTCATCGAGCGTGAAATCCTGGGAAAGATAACCGGTGATCAAATCCCGTTTTCGTGAAAATGTTCCGGTATCAGGAGGGATGAGTCCGGCAACGATTTTGATGAGTGTCGATTTTCCCGAACCGTTCGTACCGATAAGGCCGATTCTATCCGTTTGGTGGATGTTCAGTGATGCTTCCTTCAGAACGACTTGTTCGCCGAAGCGGATGGAAATGTCTTGTGCGGAAATAAGAATCGGACTGATCTGTTTTGCCATTAACGCTTTCGAGTTTGGTGCTTTAATTTTTCCCCTAGCAAGAGCCCATCCTGAGTAAGTCCTGTTTGTCACCCTGAGCGAAGCCGTAGGATGACAGGACGCATCGAAGGATGTGCCAAAATGAGGGTGGATACGAATGTGATAAAATGTAAAATACAAAAATTTCCCTCGCTATCAGAGTATTATTTGCAGAAACAGACGATTGCAGTCGGAACGGAAAACCGTTACATTGAGGCACTCTGTTAAACTTACATACTATGATGAAAGAATACCTAAAGAAAATTGCTACTACCACGTTCAGAGGTGATGATCGGGAAGAAAGTTATTATTCCCATTTCTCCCATTTTCTAGAATCATTTTCTGAACAAACTGGCAAAAAAAAGATTCACATTACTACGCTGCCAAAAAAGACAGAAGCAGGAAATCCTGATTTTCGTGTGTGGGATGGGAAACAAAAAGTGGTTGGATATGTTGAAGCGAAGAAGCCGGGGGAAGACCTTGATAAGATTGAATCATCCGAACAGTTAAAGCGATACCGTTCTACTTTCCCGAATCTTATCCTCACCGATTTTTATGAATACCGATTATACCGTAATGGAAATCTGATCGATAAAGTTCTGATCGCTCGTCCGTTCATTGCTAAAAAAATGCAGACTGTTCCTCCCGTTGAGAATGAAGATAAATTCTTAACGCTTCTTGAAAAGTTCTTTTCATTTTCTCTTCCCACCGTATTTACAGCGGAAAGTCTTGCTGTTGAATTAGCGAAACGAACCGGATTCCTGCGGGATGAAGTGATTATTAAAGAGTTGGAAGAGGAAGAAAAGGGAAAGGGAGAAATTTTCGCTTTCTACACCACGTTCAAAAAGTTCCTGGTCGCTGATCTGTCGCACAAAGACTTTGCCGATATTTACGCGCAGACAATTACGTACGGACTTTTTGCAGCGAGAACCCGCGCAGGGAAAGATTTTAACCGAAAGATTGCGTACGATTTTATCCCTCACACCATTGGTATTTTGCGCGATGTATTTAGTTTTATATCGCTGAGAAAACTTCCGCCTCAGATGGAAGTGATCATTGACGATATTGCGCAGGTGCTTCACGCCGCCGATGTGAAAACGATTCTTGATGAGTTTTACCGCAAAGGAAAAGGGGAAGACCCGATTGTTCATTTCTACGAAACATTCCTGAATATCTACGATCCGGCAACGCGCGAAAAGCGGGGAGTCTATTATACTCCCGAACCGGTGGTAAAATATATCGTTCGATCCATTCACGATCTGCTGAAGACACATTTCAATCTTGCAGACGGACTTGCAAGCAAAGAACTGACATTGCTCGATCCTGCGGGCGGAACGCTCACATTTCCTGCGGAAGCGATTAAACTTGCAGTGGAAGAATACACCAAAAAATACGGCGATGCTGGAAAAACAAAACTGATCAAGAACCAGATACTAAAGAATTTTTACTCGTTTGAATTGATGATGGCTCCATACGCCATTGGGCATATCAAGATCAGTTTTTTGCTGGAAGAACTTGGTTATACAATGAAGGATGATGACCGGTTTTAACTGTATCTGACCAACACGCTGGATATGGAAGATTTACAGCAGACCGAGATTCCCGGTTTTGAATCGCTGAGCGATGAGAGCCATTTGGCAGGAAAGATAAAACAGAAAGGACCGATCTTAGTTATTTTAGGAAATCCCCCTTACTCAGGAATATCTGCAAATAAAAATGATTGGACTGAAAGACTATTAAAAGAAAATTTGGACGGTGCACAAACTTATTATGAAATTGATGGTAAGCCGTTAGGTGAGAAAAAGCTGTGGTTGCAAGACGATTATGTAAAATTTCTCCGTTTTGCGCAATGGAAAATTCATAAAGCGGGCAAAGGTATAGTGGGAATGATTACTAACCATAGCTATTTGGATAATCCTACATTTAGAGGTATGCGTCAGAGCTTAATGAACACATTCAACGAAATTTATATTATCGATCTTCACGGGAATTCTCTGAAAAAGGAAACAACTCCCGATGGCGGTAAAGATGAAAATGTGTTTGATATTCGGCAGGGAACTGCGATTGCAATTTTTGTAAAGACAATAAATGGAAAAGATTGCACAGTGCATCATCGTGATATCTTTGGATTACGAAATGAAAAATATAATTGGCTCGAGAAAAAGCATTTAAGAAAAATGATTAT
>JALNZH010000101.1 GCA_023229405.1 Bacteroidota bacterium | reverse complement strand
GCGAACTTGGTCCCCCGCCGTCAATCACCAATTCAATGACTGCACCTGTGGTTGGCGTGGCAAAGATCGGTAAACCGAATATTGGTACACCAGTTCCTGTTCCCGATGCAGAGATAAATCCGGAACAGACCATTGCGACACAAACAGAAATGAGCGCGGTGTCCAGTTCGGTGCTGAGCGACGGGGAAGGTGAAGGGGGAGAAATTCGTATTGAAGAGGATGTGAAAATCGAGAACGATGAACCGGGAATGAACGATTTTGTTCCGGTCGAAAAGATTCCACAGGTTATCTCAGCCCAAAAACCGTTGTATCCGGAAATTGCTCGCAGGTCCGGAATGGAAGGATCTGTTTGGGTAAAAATTCTTGTTGATAAAACAGGAAAAGCGAGAAAGGTTGTTGTTATTAAAGAATCTGGAGGGGGAATTTTCAACGAAGAGGCGATAAAAGCAGCGTGGAAGTATCAGTTCACTCCCGCTATTATGAATAGTGGTCCGGTGCAGGTGTGGGTGGCAATAAAATTTAATTTCCGCCTGACAGATAAGTAAGAAAAATCGGTACTTTTTAGAAAGACAAATATTTCAGAAATACATCGACGCGTGATGTAATACACGTGTGATGATAGTGAAAAAACGAAAACACCTATGATTTCAACAGTAGAACAAATTAATGATCACATTCAACAACGTCCGGTATGGAATAACATTTATCGATCGAAATGTATCTCCTTAGAAGATGCTGCGGCGCTTATATATTCCGGAGACAATGTTTTTGTTAGTGGGAATGCCGCGTCTCCGAAAACATTTCTTGAAGTGCTGGCTCGGCGGAAAAGTGAATTGAAAAATGTTTCAGTCTACCATCTGCTGTTGATGGGAACCGATCCGTTTTACGACGAAGAAATGCGTGACCATATCCGGCATGTCTCGTTCTTTGTGGGCGGTGCGGATCGAAAAGCGATACAACAGCATAGAGCCGATTATTTGCCGGTGTTCCTGGGGGAAATACCGTCTCTGTTTTATAAAAATATTATCCCTTTGGATGTTGTGTACGTGATGGTTTCTCCGCCGAATAGCGACGGTTTTATCAGTTTGGGTGTAGAATGTGCCGCTTCAAGGGCGGCAATTGATTCCGGGAAAGTAGTGATCGCACAAGTGAACGACAATGTTCCGTTTACCTACGGTGAGTCGCTGGTGCCGGTATCGAAAATCCACTATTTCGTTGAGCGGACGGAAGCATTGTTCGAACTGCCACCTCCGGAAATCGGTGAAATAGAATTGAAGATTGCAGAATATATTTCTCCGCTTATCGAAGATGGGTCGACGCTGCAGCTTGGCATCGGTGGAATTCCCAATGCAATCATGAGCGGATTGGACGATAAAAAAGATCTCGGTGTTCACACCGAAATGTTCTCGGACGGCATGATGGAAATGATGCAAAAGGGAGTAATTACGAATAAGCGTAAATCGCTGCATCCGGGATATTCTATTGCCACTTTTGTTCTTGGTTCCAAAGCGTTATACGATTACGTAGACCATAACCGGGAAATTAAATTATTACCGACGGATATCACTAACAGTCCGTTTATCATCTCGCAAAATGAAAAAATGGTTTCGATCAATTCTGCTATCGAAGTGGATTTGACGGGACAAGTGTGTGCCGATTCAATTGGAACGAAAATCTATAGCGGATTCGGTGGACAATTGGATTTTGTCCGCGGTGCGTGTGCTGCACGGAACGGAAAGGCGATTATCGCACTTCCTTCAATGGCGAAGAATGGGTTCTCACGGATTACGTCGACTCTAAAACAGGGAGCTGGCGTGGTAACCACCCGTGGAGACGTTGAATATGTCGTAACGGAATATGGTATTGCATTGTTAAAAGGGAAAACATTGCGGCAGAGAGCGGAGGCGTTGATCGCCATCGCGCATCCTTCTGTCCGTGAAGACCTGGAACGATGGTTCAGTATGTCTAACAACACAAAAGGCGGATCATAATGGCTTCACTGTTGAAAACCATCACTTCTATCATTGAGGAACAAAAGGCGATTGAAGATCTCTCGTATGAAGTTGAGAAAGTCCTGAAATACTACGAGGAACACCCGCAATATCCTTTAGACTATAATAAAATCCGGACGCGGATTCAGGAAGTAAATTCCCGATTATCCAAATTACGCGAAGACTTGCAGCACATGGCGGCGGGCAATATATAATTCTGTCGAGAAAGGAGATCGTTATGGTCAGTGTGAAAAACATCATGGTAACGACCGATCTATCCGCGGCATCGTATTCTGCAATGGAATATGCAGCTTGGCTGGCCAAGAAAGAGAAAGCAAACATTATTGTGTTCTACAGCGTGGATAATTTACCGACTGTAGCATACCACACCGTGGATCTTACCTTTGATAAGTTTCGCGAAGAGATTCTGACAAATGAACGGAAAAAATTGAAAGAAGTATCTGAAACATTTAAGTCAATATTTCCTAGAAAGTTTCAGACAGTGATTACGGAAGGGAATGCTGCACAATCGATCGTGCAGTATGCAAAAGAACATTCCATTGATATGATTGTGATGAGCACTCATGGCAGAACCGGGATTCAACATGTTCTGCTGGGTAGTGTTACGGAGCGGGTTGTGAGGACCTCGCATTGTCCCGTTCTAACCGTAAAATCGTCAGAAGGTTTCGTGAACGTAAGAAAAACTAATAAGGCTAAAAAGATCCCGAAGTAAATCAGATCGTTAATACAAATTTGTTTCAGCAATAATCCTCGAAGTTTGAGGATTATTTTGTTTTTGAGAGGAATTTTAGAAGGAGAAGAAATTTTACCACAAAATTAATTGGAACACTGATCGGAGTGTGTAAAAACAATGTAAAATCGACGTTTTTCCTTCAGGTGACGGGAAATAAGAGCGCATTTCATTTTCATGAAGTTTATTGTTTTTAGCGCGATAATGAATTATATTTCTACTTATTCTTTAAGGATGATCGCCGAAAACATTCAAAATATTGGGGAAAAGCTTAAAAATGCATGTATAATGGCAGGCAGAAAACCTAGCGATGTGCAATTGATTGCTGTGAGCAAAACCTTTGGAACGGATGCGATCACCCTGGCTATAAATGCAGGAATATTGGAGTTTGGCGAGAATTACGTTCAGGAATTGATCGAAAAACGCAATGCTTTAATAGACCGGAATATTCTATGGCATTTCATCGGTCATTTACAATCTAATAAAGTCAAATATCTAGCAGAATGGATCCACATGATCCATTCTGTCGACAGTGAAGGACTTGCTGTAGAGATTGAAAAACGTGCGGCGAAAGCAGGCAGGACTATTGACATATTGATTGAAGTTAATACATCAGAAGAGGCGACAAAATTCGGCATCCGTCCGAACCATGCGATAGAACTTGTTAAAGCGGTATCCAGGTTTGATCATTTAAATGTGAAAGGTTTGATGACAATCGGACCGTTTACGGATATTGTGGATGAATCCCGGGCTGCGTTCCGGTTGTTACGGTCAATCTTTAATGAAGTAAACAACAATGGCATTGGAAAACATCCGATGGAAATACTTTCCATGGGTATGTCGCATGATTATGCCGCAGCCATTGCAGAGGGGTCAACAATGGTACGGATCGGCACAGCGATCTTCGGTTCACGAACATCACAGTCCAATTAATTAGGAGGAAGTATGAAACTCACTCCACTTGATATAAAAAAACAAGAATTCAAAAAAGTACTGCGCGGTTATGATACGGTGGAAGTAGATGCTTTTTTGGATACACTTTCCGCTGAGTTCGCCGACCTGCTAAAACAAGCGAAAGAAATGCGTGAACAGGCGATTGAAAGCGAAGTACAACTGCGTGACTACAAACAAAAAGAACGCGACTTGCAGCAGGTATTGATGCAAGCGCAGGAAAACAGCGCACGGACGATCGATAATGCACGGAAAGAAGGGGAATTGATCATCCAGGAATCTGAACTGAAAGCTAGTCAGATCGTCGATCATGCGCGGATGGAAGTAATGCGCGCGAAAGAAGAAGTGACGAACCTTCGCGCAAAAAAGGAAGCCCTTGTCAGCAGATTGAAGGTGTTGCTCAATTCGGAAGTGGAACTGATTAAAGCGCTGGAAGCGGATGAAGAAATGAATAAACGGGATCAGAGCCAGGGAACCGGCAGAGATCATTTTCAAATTGATGAAGTTTTAAAGAAACTCTAATGCCTGAACTACTCACTCAGATTAACGATGCAGTACAATTCCTCCGGACAAAAACACAGTCCGTCCCGGTAGTTGGCATTATCTTAGGTACCGGTCTTGGCGGTTTGGTGAAGGAGATCGCCGTCGAAACAGTGATCGACTATTCCGATATCCCGCATTTTCCGGTATCGACCGTCGAATCCCATAAAGGGAAATTAATTTTCGGAACGCTTGGCGGGAAAAAGGTTGTCGCAATGCAGGGAAGGTTCCATTATTACGAAGGGTACTCCATGCGGCAGGTAACCTTTCCGGTGCGTGTAATGAAATTTCTCGGCGTGAAGACATTAATGATCTCCAATGCTGCGGGTGGTATGAATCCGTTATTTACCAAAGGGGATCTTATGCTCATCACCGATCATATCAATTTACTCGGTGATAATCCGCTGATCGGTCATAACGACACTGAACTCGGTCCGCGCTTTCCTGATATGACCGAACCGTATACACTCGAATTGATTGCTCTGGCGGAAAACGTGGCGCTAGATTTAAAAATACGACTGCAAAAAGGTGTTTTTGTGGCAGTTTCCGGACCAAATCTGGAGACACGGGCAGAATATCGATTTTTACGCGGTATAGGTGCGGATGTTGTTGGAATGTCAACCGTTCCCGAAGTGATCGTGGCGGTACATCAATCGATGCGCGTGCTCGGTTTTTCGATAATGACGGACGAATGTTTCCCCGATGCGCTCAAGCCGGTATCATTGCAGGAAGTAATCGCTGTGGCGAACGAAGCTGAACCTAAATTAACCTCTATCATGAAAGAAGTTGTTGCGAGAATGTAGAAGTATGTTTAAAGAACTAACAGACAAAATAAATTATTCCGAAATAGAAAAAGCGAACCTACATTTCTGGGATGAGAACAAGATTTTTGAAGAATCAATCTCGTCGCGTAGTGGGAAACCGTTATATACATTTTACGAAGGACCGCCGACCGCGAACGGACGGCCCGGAATTCATCATGTAATGGCGCGTACGTTGAAAGATGCATTCTGCCGTTATAAAACCATGAGCGGATTCCAGGTGCACAGAAAAGCAGGATGGGATACGCATGGTTTACCGGTAGAAATAGAAGTGGAAAAGCAAATCGGGATCAAACACAAAGATGAGATCCTGGATTACGGTGTGGAGAAGTTCAATCAGATGTGCCGCGAGTCTGTCTGGAAATACAAAACCGATTGGGAGAAGCTGACGCGCGAGATGGGGTATTGGGTTGATCTGAATGATCCGTACGTGACATTCGAAAACAACTACATCGAATCGATCTGGTGGGCGTTGAAACAGTACTACAGCAAAGAGATGATTTATCGCGGCTACAAAATCCAGCCGTACTGCCCGCGGTGTGAAACTCCGCTTTCATCGCACGAAGTGGCACTTGGATATAAAGACGTCAAAGATCCCAGCGTGTATATTAAAATGAAATTGAATGGGGAAGAAAACACGTACTTCCTTGTGTGGACCACTACGCCGTGGACACTGATTGCGAACGTTGCGCTTGCCGTACATCCTGAAATTGAGTATGTAAAAGTTGAACTGCTGGCGACAGAAGAAGAAATAACAACACCAACTGGGGAATTTCTGATTCTTGCGAAAGCGCGTTTGGAAGTGCTGAAAGAAAAATATTCCATCGTCTCTGAATTTAAAGGAAAGGAACTGCTCGGCAAAGAGTACGGTCGATTATTCAATTATCACCAGGTATCGGAAAAAGGATGGTACGTTGTTGAAGGAAGTTTTGTCACGACCGACTCTGGATCCGGTATTGTTCATATGGCTCCGGCGTATGGTGAGGACGATTATCAGACCTGCCGGAAGTATGGTTTGCCGACGATTCATCCAGTAAATAAATCTGGTGAGTTCGAAGATGCGGTAACCGACTTCAAAGGAAAGTTTGTGAAGGATGCCGATGCGGAAATTATCAATTATCTAAAATCGCGCAGCATCCTCTATAAAAAAGAGCAATACCTGCACAGTTATCCGCATTGCTGGCGGTGCTCTTCTCCGCTGTTGTATTATGCACGTACTTCGTGGTACATCAGTACGACCAAATATGTGCAGCGGATGATCGATCTGAACAAACAGATCAATTGGATTCCGAAAGAAGTAGGTGAAGGACGTTTCGGTAACTGGCTGGAAGAGAATAAGGATTGGGCGTTATCGCGTGACCGCTATTGGGGAACTCCGCTGCCGATTTGGCTTTCGGAAGACGGTAAGGAGATGAAATGTGTCGGGAGTTTTGAAGAATTAGTCGGTGCAGAATGGCTGGATGATCAGGGGAAACCGACCGGTAAAAATTTCACCAACGAGGATATTAAAACGTTTGATCCGCACAAGCCGACAGTGGACCGCTTAGCGTTCAAATCGGTTTCGGGTACGTACCTGAAAAGGACGCCGGAGCTGATCGACGTGTGGTTCGATTCCGGTGCAATGCCATTTGCACAATGGCATTATCCGTTTGAGAATACAGAAATTTTCGACAAAGCATATCCTGCTGATTTTATCTCTGAAGGTATCGATCAAACACGAGGGTGGTTCTATACGCTACATTCTATTGGATCTTTCCTGTTTGACAAGCCAGCATATAAAAATGTTCTGGTGAACGAATTGATCCTCGACAAGAGTGGTCAAAAGATGTCCAAGTCGAAAGGGAATACAGTTGATCCATTCGGTTTGATATCCAAATACGGCGCAGATGCTACGCGATGGTATCTTGTATCGCAGTCTCCGGTGTGGCGTCCCACGCTGTTTGATGAAGACGGTATCGTAGAAGTTCAGAGGAAATTCTTCAGCACACTGGTGAACACCTACTCGTTCTTCGCACTCTATGCCAATATCGACGGTTTTGATTTTTCAGAACCGACCATTCCGATCGCCGAACGTGCCGAAATCGACCGCTGGATCATTTCGTCGTTGAATTCGCTCGTGAAAGAGTACCGTCAATATATGAATGAGTACGATCTAACGAAAGCATCGCGGGCGATTTCGGATTTCACGCTGGATAATCTTTCCAACTGGTATGTGCGTCGGAATCGCAGGCGATTCTGGAAAAGCGAAAAAGGGAAGGATAAAACTGCGGCGTATCAAACATTGTATGAGTGTCTCGATACGATCGTAAAACTGACGGCGCCAATTGCACCGTTTCTTGCCGATGAGATGTACCGTAATTTAAATACGACTACAAAAAGAGAGAAACATATTTCGGTGCATCTTGCCATGCTTCCGGAGATAAATGAATCTGCCATAGACCCAGCGCTGGAAACCAGGATGGACAAGGCGATCCGTATTGTTGGTTTAGTACGCGCCATGCGGATGAAGTCGAATCTGAAAGTCCGCCAGCCGCTGCTAAAAATCCTTGTGCCGGTAAAAGACCAGACAGAATATGCTCTTTTAAAATCAGTTGAAGATGTTATTTTAGACGAAATTAACGTAAAAGTGCTTGACGCGAAGATTGATCAGGATATCATTAAGTATAAGATCAAACCGAATTTCAGAGTTCTTGGTAATAAATATGGGAAATCGACGGCGAAAGTTGCCGAAGTAATTCGTACCTTTACGGCGGAGCAGATCGGAAAAATTAACGGTGATGGAGCTATTCAGATTTCTGTGGAAGGAAATCCGATTACCATCGTGCACGATGATGTTGAAATTGTCGCCGAAGAAATTAAGGGATGGATTGTGGAATCCGATGGTAAAGTAACCGTTGCACTGGATACAGAAATTACGCCGGCACTTCGCATCGAAGGGTATGCGCGCGAATTTGTCAGTAGAATCCAAAACCTTCGAAAGGATTCGGGCTTCGAAGTGACGGACCGTATTTCGATTGTGTTCAATTCAAACGAAGAACTTTCCGACGCATTGTTGCGTTCTTCAGCATATATTATGAGCGAAACTTTGTCTGTGGATCTTAAAAAAGCTACGCTTAATGGCGGTTCAGTAAAAGAAGATATTAACGGTGTACAATGTGAGATCAGCATTTTCAAAGTATAAATCATTCATTGTCATTTTCAAAAAAGGATAACAATGGCAAAAAAAGTCATTAAAAAGGCGAAATCAAAACCGGCGAAGAAAGCATCCCGGCCGAAAACATCGGTTGCTAAGATGAAAAGTGCTCCGGCGAAACCGGTCAAGAAAAAATTGGTGAAGGGATTCAATGCCAAGGAATTGACCTATTTCAAAGGAATCATTACCGATAAGCGCAGAGAGATTCTGGAAGAATTGGCGATCCTGAAAGAAAGTATGATGGATGTTACAACGGGAGAATATGCCAGCGAGAACTCTACATATTCCACGCATATGGAGCAGGGGACTGATGCAATGGAACGGGAAAAAACGTTTCTGTTTGCATCTCGCGAAGGAAAATTTCTTAACTATCTGGACGATGCACTGAAACGAATCGACAAAGGAACCTACGGATTTTGTATCAATTGCGGCAAGTTGATTCCTAAAGCCCGGTTGGAGGCGGTACCGCACGCACAATTGTGTATTGAATGCAAAAATTTGAAGAAGGGATCAATGTAACTGTGAGAGTTCTTTTTTTAACTGCATTCATTGTTATTGCCGACCAAGTATCAAAATTTGTGATCAAAGGTCTGGAAGTTCCCTCGCTCGAAATCTCGATTAAAGGGATGCAACTGGGTACTTCGATTCCTGTGCTTGGCGATTTTCTCCGGATTACTTTTATTGAAAATCCAGGCATGGCATTCGGCATTGAAGTGGTGGACGGGAAATTGTTTCTGACTCTCTTTTCGATTGTTGCAAGTGCCGGAATCCTTCTCTATCTCTATGTCATGCGTACTGAAAAACTGTTGTTCAGAATCTCCCTAGCGTTGATTCTTGGTGGAGCAATCGGTAACCTGATTGACCGGACATTTTACGGGGTGATTTACAATGAATCCGAACTTTTTCATGGCAAAGTAGTCGATTTCATCGATATCGATTTCATTAATATCGATCTCTGGGGATTCTCCCTTACACGTTTTTGGGTATTTAATATTGCTGATGCCTCTGTTTCAATCGGCGTGTTGATGATGCTTCTATTCCACCGATCGTTCGTGGATCAAGATGAAGCATTGCCTGCAGTTGATTCCACTTCTGTTTCAGCTCGCGAATCGTCAACTGAGTCAAATCCAACGACATAACATAATTGTGGTAATCACCAAATACGATTCGTCGTTATTCTCAATCTCCATGTTCTTTATCGAAACGAAGAATCTTCCTGAATGATATCAATTCCACCAGGGTTACTGTGGTGATTTTTGAATATACGGCAATTTGAATAGAGGGGCTTCATTTCATCCGACGTTATGTCCCAGAAGATTTCGTTCGGAATGGCGTTTTTTTAGACTACCTATATTTTCATTCCCGCACAATTTCTGCGGGAATATTTTTTTATGCATTATGAAGAACCACTTCGAGATCCGCATTCCGCCGGGACAGACAAAGGAGCGTCTGGATATTTATCTGACGAACCGCACGGAGAATGCGACACGGAACAAAGTGCAGGAGGCGATTAAGAACGGAGAAGTTCGAGTAAACGGTAAGCTGGTGAAACCTAGTTATGTTGTGCTGCCGGAAGACCTAATTGAAGTTAATCTTTCCCGGCCGGATCCGCCTGAAGTAAAAGCTGAGGCAATACCGTTGGAGATCGTCTATGAAGATGAGTATCTGTTGGTAGTCAACAAACCGGCAGGAATGGTCACTCACCCTGCGTATAAAAATTATTCCGGAACGCTCGTTAATGCGTTAATGCATCATTCAGAACAATTGTCTCAGTTCCATGCTGTAGAAGATGATGAGTTCGATATTGTCCGACCGGGTATTGTTCACCGGTTGGACAAGGATACCAGTGGTTTGCTGGTTGTGGCAAAAGACGAAACCACTCACCAAAAGTTAGCCAAGCAATTCGCGGCAAAAACTTCTGAAAGGGAATATCAAGCGATTGTGTGGGGGAAATTTAAACAACAGCATGGGACAATTGACGCGCCGCTGGGGCGGAGTAAAAGCAACCGCAAAAAAGTAGCAGTGACTCCGGATGGTAAACATGCTATAACGGATTATGAAGTTATTGAACAGTTCGAGTATCTTACACTAATCCGTTTGCATCTTCGCACCGGGAGAACGCATCAGATCCGCGTCCATTGTGCACATATTCATCATCCTGTGTTTGGGGATGTAACGTACGGAGGGCGGGAGATTGTTGTAGGAGGAATTGAAGGGAAGAAAAAAGCTGAAGTGAAGAACCTGTTGGAACTAATGCCGCGCCAGGCGCTCCATGCTAAGAAATTGGGATTTGTCCATCCGTCTTTTAAAGAGCTGATGCGCTTTGAATGTGATCTTCCTGCTGATATGCAAACCATTCTCTTGCAATTACGGAAATGATAGAAGAGTACTGCCGAGAGTTAGCTTCACACCCCAACGTATTTGATCTTCTTGCAAGCCAATAATTCTTAGAGAGTAATTCCCTCAGGCATTCATCACTAACTGATGTTACGCAAAAAGGTAAAAATGGTTCGACGCGGCGCAGAAACAGCGGTCATCCTGGGCAAATCCTTTGCTGTTTGTTCCGAAGGAATCC
>JALNZH010000100.1 GCA_023229405.1 Bacteroidota bacterium | reverse complement strand
TCCATCAATTCAATCTGCGGCACATCCATCGCTTCGGAGATGACCAGCAGACCGAATTCATCAGCAGCACGGCGCATCAATATTAATCCCTCTTCTCCCAGCCCTTGAAACGCATACGGTGATGACCGTGGTTTGAATGCTCCACCACGCAGAAATTTTGCGCCGGCTTTCGCAACACTTTCGGCGACGGTAAAAATTTGTTTTTCGTTTTCCACGGAACACGGACCAGCCATCACCACAATTGTATCACCGCCGATTTCGCAATTTTTAAACTTGATGACAGACCGTTCCTGCTTAAATGCTCTGCTGGCCAGTTTATACGGTTCCGTAATCCGGTATGCATGCGCCACGCCCGGTAGCACTTCAACCTGGCGTGTATCGAAATCCGGTTTTACTCCGATAGCACCAAGTACTGTTTGATTTACTCCTGTGGAACGATGTACATCAAATCCGAAATCGTGAAGGATCTTTATGATTCCTTCAATCTGTTGTTCCGTCGCTTTCTGTTCTACAACTACAACCATAATGCTCCCGTCTTCAAAAAATATTTTTCTATTCGTCAGTCAGTACGGCCAGACCGATTTTTGTAATGTGTAATGTGTAAATCTGATAATCAGCTTTCTACTCATACCGATCAAGCTTAAATCCTTCGCCAAGGTATAGCCGACGCGCTTCCGGATCATTGGCCAGTTCTTCCGCCGATCCCGCTTTTAAAATTTTCCCTTCGAAAAGAAGATACGAACGGTCGGTGATGGAAAGCGTTTCGTGGACGTTATGATCGGTGATCAAAACACCGATATTCCTATATTTCAATTGCTTCACAATTTCCATGATATCCTCAACAGCGATCGGATCGATTCCCGCAAACGGTTCGTCGAGCAGAATGAATTTCGGATCGGTCGCCATAGCGCGAGCAATTTCCGTTCTACGACGCTCTCCTCCGGAAAGCATAAATCCTTTGCTCTTGGCAATATGCGTCAGGCTGAATTCTTCCAACAGCTTGTCACTACGCTCATGCTGTTCCTTTGCAGAAAATTTCGTCATTTGTAGAACAGACAGAATATTATCCCGAACACTCATCGTCCGAAATACTGAGGCTTCCTGTGTCAAATATCCTACTCCCTGTCGTGCCCGTTTATACATTGGAAGCCGGGTGATGTCCTGTTCATCCAGATACACCCGTCCTTCGTTAGGACGGATCATGCCGACAATCATGTAAAATGATGTCGACTTGCCCGCGCCGTTTGGCCCGAGCAGTCCGACAATCTCTCCCTGTTCAACAGCAACGGAAACGTTATTGACCACAGTCCTTTTTTTATACCGCTTAATGAGGCCTTCGGAACGAAGACTCATTTTCTGTGAATTACTCTGTTCGCTCATAATTTCGGTCTTGTCGGAAAAATGGTCCGGAATCCGGGCCGGTCGTTGCGCAGAAGAAATCCGTCCAGATTGTATTGCAATTCATCCCGTTTCAATAGATTTTCCGGAAAATAATTCCCTTCAATCCCTTTTATTACATGGATCGTATTCGGCTTGCCATCGTCAAACAGCATCGTAATGGCATCTCCGCTCGTTTTATTCACACCATTACCGGTGGAATCGTCATAGAGAAAATACAGACTGATGGCGTTTCTTTCAACAAATGATTGTTGCAGTTTGTTATCATGAAACGTCATGAGAATCGACCGTCCGGTCAGTTGATTATATCTGCTCGGGAACAATGAATCACTTTGCGATAAAACAAATGCACGTGTCTTTACCGAAACTGTCTTGAGCTTGTTCTCTTCTAATGTTAAAAAGATCGTGTCACCCGTTACCTGATTCTCACGGTACCAAACAATTGGTTTGTCGTATAATTCGATCGACTCATCCTGCCGAAAAAAATTTACCAATCCGCTTCGTGCTGCAAGTTCTCCCCGAACAATCATAACGCTGTCCTTTACGATCATCCGTTTTGTCGAATCGTCGAACGATTCCATTACCACGCTTTTTACCGCCAGTGTATCAATTGCTCCGTCGTCTGAAGTGTCAATTTGAAGCAGCCGGGGTTGTTCCGTCATTCTGCTATACCGCGTAGAATCAGAATGAACAAGATGATTTCCAAACATCCTCACATTATCTTCCAGATTTACGATCCTCACATTCAATAGCGCTTCGGACCGGCGTTCTTTCTCCAGATACGTCAGTTGCTCCGAATAAATTATTGTGGATGAATCAACCACCCGGACGTTGCGTTGAAAGAACGCCCGTTCTTCGTCCAAATAGTATGTTCCAAAATCTGCATACAGTGTAACGTGCGGAGTTTTTAGTTTAACGTTCCCTTCGCCGTCCGCTTTGCGCGAATTTCCGTAGTACCGTCCTTTTTTTGCAGTAAGCGTGACCGTATCACGAATGATTTTCACACTGCCGATCAACTCAACCTCGTTCCTGTTCAGGAACTGCATCGCTTTGTCGCACCATACGATCGTATTTCCCTGTTTGAACCGGACATTCCCCGTCAACTCGCGGATATCTTCGCCGTTTTCCAACCGTTTCCCGGCAAAAATATCTGCATTCTGTAAAACTATCAGATTCGATTGTTGGGAAAAAAGCGGACCCAACACCAGAAGCAATATCATGATCGACTTGTTCACTTCCGTTCCGCCGTTCCCGTTACTTTGAAGATCCGATAATTGCGTAAATTATGGTCCGATTCGAACCCGGTCCCTTTAAGATCTTCCGTTGGAGAAGTGATATGAACAAAATCCGGTGAATGAATTAATTGCGTGGCATTGGTCCAAAACATTTTCTCTGTCCGAACTACCGTTCCGCTGTCCGAAGTGACAATCACATTACCGATCGCTTCCAGATTGCTGGTTCCTTCATCCACAGAACCTTTATGCGATGTCAACCGGGATGTATGCGCTCCCAGTTCATCGTAAAAATCGACAACAACGCCGGAGTCCAAAAAAGTAATGCGCGTATTCTCATACGCGTAAATGTGTCCTGCATTCACAATCGCTTTTACAATTCCCGAGTCGGTAAATGTAATTGTTGAACCCCAACTTTCTTGAGACGGAAGTTGCGTACTAGAAACACCGCTGAGGACGGAAGGCCTGACCTTTTCTTCACAGCCGAGCAATAATAACGCCAGCAGTGAAGGTATGAGCAATTGTTTCACGTCGACGATTCCCCGCCGAGTCCGGCCCGCACCAAATCATGTAAATGAACAATGCCGTACGGCCGTCGTTCATCATCAACAATAATAAGCTGGGTGATGCTGAATTGTTCCATTTCCTGCAATGCTATGGAAGCAAGGGTACCCTTCCGGATCGTTTTGGGATTTTTGGTCATCACTTGTTCTGCCGTCAGATCCGAAACTACTGTTGTTTTTTGCAGAAGCCGGCGTAAATCTCCGTCGGTAATAATTCCAGCCAACTGTCCATGTTCATCCACCACGCTTGTTGCACCAAGGCGTTTCGACGAAATCTCCAGAATTGCATCTCGCAAACTTGTTTGTAAACCGATCTTCGGAATATGCTCACCAGTCACGGCCAGTTCTTCAATTTTCAGCAACAACCGCTTCCCAAGATTTCCTCCGGGATGAAACATGGCAAAGTCATCCGCAGTAAAATTCTTTTTTTCCAGCAACGTCACCGCCAATGCATCACCCATCGCTAGCGTTGCTGTGGTGGAAGTGGTCGGAGCAAGGTTGTGCGGGCAAGCTTCTTCTTTCACCGAAATATCTAATGCAACATCGGATTGGAATGCAAGATGCGAGTTCATATTGCCGACCATAGAAATGGTCTGAACGCCGATCCGTTTGAACATGGGCATCAGTTGCCGCACTTCCTGCGTATCGCCGCTTTTGGAGATGCAGATAACTACATCGTCGCTCCGCACCATTCCCAGATCGCCGTGCACGGCATCAGACGGATGCAGGAAAATCGACGGTGTTCCGGTGGAATTCATCGTGGCAACCATCTTCCGCGCGATAATGCCGGATTTTCCCATTCCCGTTACAACAACTCTTCCTTTGCACTGATAGATGATATCGACTGCTCGTTGAAACGATGCGTTGATGTTTTTTTCCAATCCCGCGACTGATTCCGCTTCCATACGGATGACGCGTTTTGCTTTTTGAATATCGATAGATTCGTAGGACATATTATTTCGCAAATGCATTCACTGTTGTATGGATGGATACGACCTGACTCACCAATCGTTCCAATTGATCCAGCGGCAACTGACTTGCCGCATCGCTCAGCGCCTTCGCAGGTTCAGGATGAGTTTCAACGAACAATGCGTCGATTCCTACCGCTGCTCCCGCACGCGATAACGGAAAAATAAATTCCGGTTGACCGCCGCTTTTTCCGTTTTCTCCGCTCGGCAGTTGCACGGAATGGGTCGCATCCAGCACCACGGGGTATCCGAATTTCCGCATCATTACCAGTCCGCGCATATCCACCACAAGATTGTGATATCCGAACGAAGTGCCTCGTTCCGTCACAAGAATATTGTGATTTCCGGTTGAAACAACTTTTTCGATGGGATGTTTGATGTCGTCCGGAGCAAGAAATTGTCCTTTTTTAATGTTGATCACTCTTCCGGATTTTCCTGCCGCTATCAACAGATCTGTTTGACGACACAAAAATGCCGGTATTTGCAACACATCCGCTACCTGAGCTGCTGCAATTATTTCAGCTTCAGTATGAATGTCGGTCAAAATCGGCAGATCGAACGCTTTCTTCACTTCATCCAGAATCTTCAGTGCTTCATCCACCCCGATCGAAACGAAGCCTGTCATGCTAGTTCGATTTGCCTTTTTATAGGAAGATTTAAAAATAAGTGGAACGGAATGCCGTTCACAGATCTTTTTAATTGCTTCCGCTGTATGAAAAATCATATCGCGGCTTTCAACCACGCATGGTCCGGCGATCAGGGTTAGGTGATTCCCCGCACCAATAGTAATGTTTTGGACTGTTACTTTTTTTGTCATAGTATAGTAAGGTACCAATCTTTAAGGGCTAAAGCAAAAGATACATCAACACGGCGCCGCTCAATCCGCATATCAAGTTCACAACATCATTAGTAATCCAACTGTATCCGCGATGAAGTGTTGTGGACACACCATCTAAAACGATTTTTTCTGTCATCGTTCCGGCAACCGTTACATATTGCGCCTGCACCGTCGCTCCAAAAATGCTGTCAATCAGCGAACCAAAAATTCCGCTGACGACCACAGAGATAATCAGCGATGATGGTACCTGCGCTTGGTTGAATACCGTCGATGAAACCACAATCAAAAATGCACCTAGCGCTCCTCCGAGTATACCGATGATCGACACTCCGCCACTGGTTCCTATATTCACTGATTTGAAAGAAATAATTGACCGCGGTTTCCCGCTCACGAATGTTCCGATTTCCGTCCCCCATGTATCGGCAGTTACTGCCGCGATCGATGCAACAAAGCAATAATAGAATTCCGTACGATCCGGGAAGAAATACCATAACAACATCAACATTCCAGCAACGCCCCCGTTCGCTGCCACCTGTCCCGCATCACGTTTATCTGTTTTATCGAAAACATTTTCCAAGTGCTTTTTTCTTTTTATCCCGAATTTTGATAGAAGACTCGAAGTAATAAAAAAGATCAATAATGGGAATGTCCATATCCATCCGCCAATTCCGTACACGATCACCGCCAGCAGGAATGCGGCGATGCTTCCACTGGGAGATAAAAAATTGAATCGATGTGAGACGATGGCGATAACAGTCGCAAAAACAAGGGCGGTCATCATTTGTTCCGGAAGATGGTGCGGTTCCGATATTAAAAAATAATGGAGCATGAAAGCCGCACTTAATGGAATGGTGAGGTTATCCAATCCGTGCGTACAAACCATTTCCCAGGTGCTAACAACAACTGCAGTCGCAATGGCTATAAAGATCCATGGAAATGGTGTTTCATAATTTCCATACGCAAAGTACGCCATAATCAACAGTGTTGTACTAACGAACATCACGACGGATCCTTCCACCGTCTTTTTATCTGAGCTAAATCCGAAATAATGAGGTGTACGAACGAATTTACCGGTTAATGCCGCCAGTACATCAGGAACGGCAAGAATCAGTATTGAAAGAGAAAGTATATGCGGAGCACGATCCCACAATGTTAACACAAGAATTAAAAAGGCAAGAGGATGTAACGTTGTACCGTACGATATTCGGTCCGTAGCATGCAAACTTTGTAGTACATTAGTCTGGCCAGCAACAAACGTTCCGACAATTGCAATAATGGATATAAGGATTGCCGGAATGCCCGATGTAAAAACGAACGGTGCGAACGCCATCAGGATTCCCACAACCACATGCACAAATTTTCTGGTATACTCTGAATTTCCGTTCATCAGTCTTCGCACAAGTTCGGCGGCAATAATCAACATGAATACGAGGAACGAAATGATTCCAATGAAGAACCATTCATCCGACGTAGGCCGGGCGAACACATTCATCATAGAACCGCTCCCATCCGAGTAGATGATCCTGCAATAATCTCTGCGATCAACGTGGTGATGATTAACCGAGGATCACCCGAAGACTTAGATACCAAATCGGCCTCCGCCAACAATATAAACACATGTTCCAGTTCTGCCGGCTTGTAATTCCGCAATTGTGTAAGGCTCCCTTTTAATGCGAAACTGTTAAAATAGACATACTGGAGCATCTCTTGTTCGCTTTTCCGTTGCTGGACTGCATCTTGTAATTTCCACAATCTCACAAAATGATTCGTGATGGCTGCAATCAAACCCACAATACTCTCGCCTGAACTGATCATCCGTTGCGCAATTTCAAGCGCCTTCGGCATATTTTTTTCGCCAATCCTGTCGCACAATTGGAATGAAGTAAACTCCCTGGAAATGCCCACTACTTTTTCGATATGGGCTGCCGATATTTTCGGAGCATTGCCGTGTGCGATCACCACCTTTTCGAGTTCGTTTGCCAGTTCGCGAAGGTTGTTCCCTACGTACGAATGAAGCAGCTGCACCGCCGCTGGCTCGATCGTTGAATTGATCTTCTTTACCCGTGCTTCAATCCACGCGACCGTTTCGTTATCATACCAACTACGGGATTCATGGACATATCCTGCTTTTTTGAATGTGACGTATGGTTTTTTTCTGAAATCTGGATTATTGGCAATCACAGCAAGAACAGTGGTCGCTGATGGATGTTCGATATACGGATCCAACACATCTTTTCCGTTCACTCGGTCAAAATCTTTTATAATCACAACACGCCGTTCCGCCATCATCGGATACGATGACGCAATGGAGACAATTTTTTTTCCGTCGATCTCATTTCCATGAATCATATCCAGATTGAATTCTCGTATCGACGGATCGATCGCATATTCCACCAGTGCATCAATGATAAGATCGATTGGATATTTCTCATCTCCGCAGAATAAATAGCAAGGAGCAAATTGTCTCTTCTTGAAGGAAGAAACAAATTGCTCCATATCGAGTTTTTCTTTCGACTTTGCCATGCTGCGAAATATTCCGGTTATTCAATGACAGTCATTTTTTTGATCATTACTTTTTCCAAGGGATTGTCA
This sequence comes from Bacteroidota bacterium, assembly GCA_023229405.1. GTDB lineage: Bacteria > Bacteroidota > Ignavibacteria > UBA10030 > UBA8401 > UBA8401. Next base: position 3,350 of record JALNZH010000100.1, on the reverse strand, counting down.
CGGGGATCTCTGGGAACAGTAACGATCTTATCCGCAATATCCATACCGTCCACCACTTTCCCGAAAACAGAATATTGACCGTCTAAAAACTTCGTCGGTACCACGGTAATGTAAAATTGACTGCCGTTAGACATTTTTTGGGGATTGATCTGGTCCCCTTGGCGGGCTGCTGCAATCACGCCGCGATCATGCGACAGTCCGATTTCCGCATCGATCCGATATTCCGGTCCGCCTATGCCATGGGTTTGCCGTTCGCCGTTTTTCGAGTTCGGATCGCCACCTTGGATCATGAAATTTGGAATCACGCGATGGAACGTCGTGCTGTCATAATACCCGTCTTTCGACAATTTGCGGAAGTTCGCGGAATGTTTCGGCGCCGCCGAATCGTTCAATTGGATGGTGATATTGCCGAGTGTTGTTTCAATGACGACAAAACCTTTTTTAGGATTCACTTGTTGTTCGCTCACGATTTTTTTTCCTTTGATTGTTGTAGAGGACTGTTGTTGTGCAGCGGCGAAATGCGCGGTCATTATAAACGCACACGCCAGAATGATGAAAGTTTTCATAGTTCCTTTAAGTATTTTTTGTTTATAAATAATAGATAATTCCAAATCTCAGACCGGCTGAGAGTGAACTCAGAGAAACAGGTGTCGTTGAATTGGGAAGCACAAGTTTCCGTCCGTTTTTTTCGGTAAGATCACCGGTAAAATCCCAGCCGAACGTACCGCCGATATAGCCAAACAAATGTTCATCGAATGCTGTCTGCCCTACTGCTTCTGCTTTCAACCCGATTCCATCTGTTGAATATGTTGTGACAACACCAAATGTCGATACCTTCTGTTCGGCATTGCCGAGGTGATAACTGCCGCCTGCTCCCAGCTTCACAAAATATCCATATCCGGTAATAACATGCTGTATGATCATTGTCGGCGAATGTTTCGCATAAAAAAAATCGATTGTTCCTCCGCTTTTCCCCGGCACGGAATACGATTTAAATATATACGCGTGCTCCAGCTTAATACCCCAGGAATCAGATATTGGAAATTCGCACCCACCGAAAAAATCAATGGATGTTCCGAAATCGTTGATCCGCTGGGAATACAGCGCGATGGAATTAATATACTGTACGACATCCGGCGCAGTGACGATTTGAATACCCATTCCTCCGAATACAGCAACGCTATTTGCCCGCTGGACAAACGTCGGTTCTTTTGCGTGTGCATACACGACCATTAAAATGAAAAGAAAAAACCGGGAGATGGTCATGACAGAGGATTATCCGAATCGTTTTTGGACATAAAATCGTCGACATGGATCTTATCGACAAAAAAGTAATACAATCCGAGTATCGTAGTCGTCAGAAAACCTACGGCGTGCGTATATACGGCATAACTTAACGCTTGCGCCGGATCAACCCGGAATAACTCCGTTAGGGTGAATGATGTAAATGCATGATAACTGCCGATACCGCTTGGCGTCGGCATGGCAAACGCCATTCCGGAAGCTACCTGAAGTACAGCCGCCGATCCAAAATCCAAAGCATTGGTCGTATGAAAATGATAAATGAAGAATGGTATGTACAGTAACACGATATACGAAATCCAGATTAACAGACTTGTCACGGCGATCATAAAAAAATTTCCCGGATGTTTCGCTGCCTGGAATCCGCTCAAAAAAGAATCGAAGATTTTTTCAACGTTTGCCCGAAGGTTTGTCGGGAAAAGGAACAAAATTTTTTTCAGAAATTGGAAAAGCACGTCTGCTTTCAAAAAAATTAATCCGAAGACGATCGTCATAACAAGTGCTGCAACAAAGAATAGCCACTCAAATTCCGCCATCGCTGGGAACCATACGGCAAACGGTTCGGCATAAATGGAAAGGATCAGTAGCGTCACAAGTGCAAATGTCACAAGATCCAGAATTCGTTCCAGAACGATTGTTCCCATTGTGGCGCTTTTCGATACACCTTCAAGTTTCTTTAGTGCATACGGTCGAACAAATTCGCCAAGCCGCGGGACCACATTATTGATTAGATATCCGATCATGGTAACGGAGAACGTGTTTCTGATCGAAATATCCGGTTTGATCGGATACAATAAATATTTCCATCGCCAGGCACGAATCACATGACTGATTGCACTGCCAAGAAAGAGAATCACAAACCAGCTCCAATGAACATCAATTAACGAATGCCAAAGTTCATTGACGTTCTTTCCGCGAAATGCCAGGTAAAGGAAACCGGCTGCGAGACCAATGCTGAAAACCGTACTCACAGTATTTTTTAGGAATGATTTCATTGCAATGAGTTGATATCAACAACGTGCATTTCTTTGGTTACAAGAAATTGAAACACAGACTCATCGATCCCTCCGTTCAATTGGAGGTCGGTTAAAACAATCGTTATCGTCGTCCCGCTCTTTTCAATCATTTCTATTTTTTCTACATCCCAACGATTTCCGGATGTCCAAACAGTGAGCGCTGTAATATTTGCAAGCGATGAGTTTTTTGCAGACGGTGTAAGACGAAGAATGTATACACTATCTTGTTTCGTCACCGATTCCGTTGTAACATCGCCGGGTAAACCAAGCAGAAACTTGTCGGGAGAAAACGGCTGGCGATTAAATTTAAAGCGATCAATTAGTACTTGTTTGGTTTTCGGGGTGTACATCCACACGGTAACGCCGTCGGAGACGACGGTCTGTTGTTCGGATTCAATACGGTATTTATTCCCTTTTTTGATCTTCACCGTACCGGTGACATTCTGTCCGGTCCGTTTATATCGCAGCTTGACGGTCTGAGTAAACGAAGCTGATGCATCGTTTATCTGTTGATACCGGTTTCGGACCTTCTGTACTATTTCCGAAGCGGAGGGTTGTTGACCGAAGAGCGATCCGGCAAAAATCAATATGGCCAAAATAAGTTTCATGCCGGAGATCATAAACTCTTTAAAATAATCTCAAGTTGTGACTCATCATCGATGATCACTTCACGCGCTTTGCTGCCGTCGAACGGTCCAACAATACCCGCATCTTCCAGTTGGTCCACAAGGCGGGCCGCACGAGAGTATCCGACGCTGAGCCGTCGCTGCAGCAACGAAACGGAACCCTGCTGGTGGCGAACGATGATCCGTGCTGCTTCTTCGAACAATTCGTCCCTGTCTCCGCCACTGCCGCCGCTTGATCCTTTTTTCTTTTCCAGTGCGGAAGGAAGTTCATACATCTTGCTGTATCCTTTTTGTTTGCCGATGTGCTCGACAATATCTTCCACTTCCTGCGTTGAGATAAATGCGTTTTGGATACGGATCGGTTTCGGACTGCTGGAAGAAAGATACAACATGTCGCCACGCCCGA
>JALNZH010000099.1 GCA_023229405.1 Bacteroidota bacterium | reverse complement strand
TCAGGATGACCGCTGTTTCTGCGCCGCGTCGAACCATTTTTACCTTTTTGCGTAACATCAGTACATAACAACGCCGTAACAAGATTATGGAGTTTTTTCAAGACTCTTTAAAGCTAAATTTCGAATTCTTTACAAGGGTACTTTATCTTACATCCAAAGATTTCTGTCTAAACTTCTATATTGAATTGCTTCACTGAGATGTTCCGTTTGAATATCAGTGCTTCCGGCAAGATCCGCAATTGTTCTCGAGACTTTTATGATTCTATCATATGCACGGGCAGAAAGTCCCAATTTAGTCATGGCCATTTTTAACAACTCTTCCCCGCTGTTGCCGAGCTTGCAGTACTCTCGAATCTCTTTGGATTGCATACCGGCATTGTTAAAAAGATTCTTGTGTTGCGAAAAGCGTTTCATTTGCATTCCTCGTGCGTTAATCACTCTTTCTCGAATCATCGTTGAAGGTTCCCCCGGCTTTTTTTGTGAGAGTTCGGCAACCTTCACTGCAGGCACCTCAATGTGAATGTCAATTCTGTCCAACAATGGACCTGAAACTTTTGACATATATTTTTGGATCATCATCGGCGTACAGGTGCATTCGTGGTTCGGATTTCCGTTGTTGCCGCATGGACATGGATTCATCGCACACACGAGCATGAAGTTCGCCGGATAATCGACCGACATCTTGGAACGGCTGATGGTTACCTTTGCATCTTCCAGCGGTTGACGCATCACTTCCAGAACATTTCTCGCAAATTCCGGAAGCTCATCTAGGAACAATACTCCATGATGCGAAAGTGATATTTCTCCTGGACGAGGAATTGTCCCGCCGCCAACCAATGCCGAATCTGAGATGGTGTGATGCGGTGAACGGAACGGACGCTGTACGACGAGAGCGGAGCCGGGAGATAACAATCCGGAAACAGAATGAATCTTTGTAGTTTCAATACTTTCTTCGAATGACATCGGAGGAAGGATGCTCGGTAGACGGCGCGCTAACATCGTTTTCCCTGAACCGGGCGGACCGATCATGATAATATTGTGTCCACCCGCCGCCGCAACTTCTAACGCCCGTTTCACATTTTCCTGTCCTTTCACATCGGAAAAGTCCTGCAGATATTTTTGTTCTACGGCAAACACTTTCCGAAGATCCAGTTTCAAAGGTTCGATGGATGAGCGTTCCTCCAGAATGTCGATAGCATCACTAAGGGTTTCCGCGCCGTAGACATCTATCCCTTCCACCATCGCCGCTTCGTTTGCATTCTGTTTTGGTAAAATAATCCCACCGATTCCTCTTTTCTTTAATTCCACAGCGATCGGAAGAATGCCATGTACCGGACGAAGTGTTCCTTCCAACGACAGTTCACCAAGTATAATCAGCTTTTTTAACCGATCATCCTTCACTTGTCCACTTGATGCCAGCATGCCAATAGCGATAGGTAGATCGAATGAAGATCCTTCTTTTTTCACATCCGCAGGAGCGAGGTTGATTGTAACACGTTTGTTGGGATATGTATATGCAGAATTCTTGATCGCTGTGGCTACGCGTTCACGTGATTCTTTGACGGCGTTGTCCGGAAGACCGACCATGAAAAAATTGGGGACGGTGTTCTCAATATTGGTTTCGATCTCGATGAGGTACGCATTGATTCCGTACGTAGCTGCTGAAAGGACTGTGGTGAGCATAAGAATTCAATTGAAGGGTTCCAGAACATTCATCCTTGATAATTCGGATGATCATTAAAACACGAAGTGCTGGAAATATATCCAGCGCTTCGGTGAGTTTCAAAAATATTCTATTTGCTTTTAAGGTATGTTATAAGAGCGTTGACAACGCATTCACCAGCACGTCAGCGCTGGATTGAAGTAGTATTTTTTCTTCCTCGTTCATGGAGAGACCAATCTCGGATATGATCCCGTTTCCGCCGACAAGTCTCGGAAGTGACAGCGCCACGTTGTATTGATCGATCGTTGCACTGACGGTTAATATAGCGCGGTGATTGCGGACGATCCGTTCTGTGATATGCGCAAGCACTGCACCAATACCGTAATATGTGGCTCCTTTTCCTTGAATGATCTTGTAGGCAGCAGTCCGGATATTTTCCGTAATGTTGAGGCGAATGTCATCATTCCAATCAATATTCCGCGCCATGCAAAAATTCTTTATGGGCATTCCGGCAACTGTTGCGCTGCTCCACACGACTACTTCACTGTCGCCATGCTCACCGACCACGTATCCATGAACATGATGTGAATCAACACCGACATGTTCTGCCACAAGCGTACGGAACCGTGCCGTATCAAGCGTTGTTCCTGAGCCGATCACTTGTCCGTGCGGAACTCCGGCAAGACGTTCCGTTACTGTCGTGAGGATGTCAACGGGATTTGTCGCCACGAGGATTATGGCATTTGGCTCTGCGGAAACGATGTTCGGCACAATAACGTTGAATACTTCCACATTTCTTCCGATCAAATCCAATCTCGTTTCACCAGAACGCTGGTTTGTACCAGCGGTGATAATGACTACTTTTGCCCCTTTGATATCCCCATACGTTCCGGCGTATACCCTTACAGCATGCGAAAGCGGTGTTGCATGCTGAATATCGCTCGCTTCGGCTTCTGCCTTTGCCCTATTTGTATCGATCAAGACAAGTTCACGGCACGAATTACGAAGGACCATCGCATAACCGGCTGATGCACCAACAAAACCTGTTCCAATGATTGCTACTTTCACTTTGAACTCCATTCTATACTCTACGGGTAAAAAAAAATGCGCGGTTGTCAATAACCGCGCATCATTTCAAACACGTCGAGTAAATATTTTTAGCGGTTTTTTCTCAGGAATTCCAACCGAGGTTTCATCTCTTCGGCCGATTTCAAAAGTTTATCTTTTCCGAAGATCGATTCCGCCTGACTGGAGAATGCCAGTTCATATTCACTGCTCATGATGATCGCTTCTTCGGGGCAAACTTCTTCACAGAAACCGCAGAAAATACAGCGAGTCATATTAATTTCGAATTTTTCCGGATACCGTTCTTTGGCAAGTTCCGTTGAACCAGCCTGCACCTCAATTGCCAATGCGGGACAAACACGGCTGCATAACCCACACGCAACGCAGCGTTCCGTGCCATTCTCTTCCACCAATACGGGACGACCGCGGAACGAAGCTGCATGTTCGATTTTGACTTCGGGATACTGAATGGTAAATTTCGGTTTAAAAATCTGCGATATGGCAGTATACATCCCTTTCAGGATTTCGAACACGTATGCCTTCTGCAGAAAGGACAGATCCTTCAATCGGATTACTTCACTTTTTTGTAAATTTTTTTCGTCATTCATATTAATTGAACCAAGTGAGAATAGGTTTAAGGATGAACAATCCGGTCAACGCAATGTTGAGCAGCGACAACGGCAGCATGACTTTCCAACCCAGATTCATCAGTTGATCATATCGGAACCGAGGCATGGACCAGCGCACGACCATAAAGAACACAACGATAAGAACAAATTTTGTAAAAAATGCTCCGACTTGAAGCAGACTGACCGCAAACGGTGATAATCCTAAATATTCGATATACGGAACCTGCCAACCACCCAGATATAATGTGGAGATCATGCTGGCAGCAAAGAACATTGCAAGATACTCGGAGAGCATGAACATTCCGAACTTCATTCCGGTATATTCCGTATGGTATCCCGCAACAAGTTCCGGTTCCGCTTCTGGAAGATCGAACGGCAGTCGGTTGGTTTCAGCAAACATTGCAACAACGAATGTCACGAATCCGATCGGTTGCACGAAAATATTCCAATTGGGAAGTACGCCGAACAAATAATACCCCCCCTGCGCTTTTACGATCTCGTCCAGTTGAAGTGAATTATTCAACATCACGATACCAATAATGGACAATCCGAGCGACAATTCATAACTGATCATTTGAGCGGAAGAACGAATGCCACCGAGAAGCGAATATTTATTATTGGAAGACCAGCCGCTAAGGGTGATGCCATACACGGCGAGCGATGATAATGCCAGCACATACAATAGTGCAATATTTACATCGGCGATCTGTAGTTTAATATTGTGCGTTACGCCATTAATAACGATGGGAAGCGTATCGCCGAACGGCATCACCGCAAAAGTGGAAAATGCAATCGTCAGCGAAATCATCGGACCAAGCGAATGCACAAATTTATTTGCCGCCGCCGGAACAATATCTTCCTTAAAAAATAATTTCGGAATATCCGCAAACATCTGGAAAAGGCCGTACGGTCCAAGACGGTTCGGGCCAATGCGGTTCTGAATCCATGCACTGAGTTTTCGTTCCAGCCAAACACCCAGAAATGTTACTGCGGGAAGAAGAATGATCAACACAACAATCAGAATCTTTATGAAGGCTTCTAGTACCGGTGAAATTTCCATATTTCTACGTCTATCGATTAAACAGCAAAAGTGGTTTGTTTGAGTGCCGCGCCCTTCTTCCCAACCTTCAGAAACGACAATCCTTTGAATCCTTCGATTTTTTGACAAATCTCATTGAACACATCATCGGCATTGTTAAATTTATACTTTGTTCCCATCACACCGGCAATGCTTGCGACGATTTTCCACGATGGACGTGCATCGCGGCGCGGACCTTTTCCCCATTTGTCGTTGTGCGATGCGAATTTGTCCCACCGGCTCATTTCAAAATTATCTAAAGCGCGATCCTGTTCCAGCGTGGTTACCGCAGGGCGAATCCGTTGAACACGATACTGGAAGTTCGTCATCGTACCGTTCTTCTCGGCATAGGTGGAGGCTGCAAATACTACATCGGCATATTTTGTCGTCATGTTTTCATTGGTGGCATGCACGGCAAGAAATTCCAGCTTTGTTAATACTTCTTCCACGCCAGGCAGAGAGGCGAAATCACATTCCAACGCATACACCGCTTTGATCTTTCCTTCTTTAATCCCTGCGATGATCTTTTCAAAACTCAACCCGCTTTCGGACGGGTGCACACCGACAATTTCTGCACCGACGGCATTCGGCGTTTTATCGGCGCGGATCAACACAGTATCATTTTCGCCTTTCAGGTGACGAGCAAAGTCAATATTCTTCGTGCCGAGCACTTCTTTTGCAAATTTCGCAAAGACATAATTATCTTCATTCGTTGCAAAGGCAGAGCCCAATACCGCAATTTCATTCTTGCCAAACGATTTTAACTCCGAAGCTACTTTTGCAATCGCTTCATCCCATCCCACTTCTACTAGCTGACCTTCTTTGCGAATCATGGGCGATTTAATACGGTTCTCTGCATTCACGCTCTTCCAAGTATCCAAACGGCCGTGGTCGCACATCCACACGCTGTTTACATCATCATTTTTGCGTGGATGCAGCCGGAGGATTTCATTATTACGGACACCGATCTCAACATTGCAGCCGCGGGCACAACCGTGACAGATTGAATCGGTGAAGGACATTTCCCACACACGTGATTTGAATCTGAAATCTTTATTTGTTAACGCACCGACCGGGCAAATGTCCACAACATTCATCGAATACTGATTATCAAGTGCTTCTCCGGGAAAGGTCGTCAGTTCAACACGGTCCCCACGCTGAACAAACTGCAATTGATGCTCACCGGCAATTTCATCGCAGAAACGGATGCATCGCGAACACATAATGCAGCGTTCGGCATCGAGCATCACGTGCGGGCCTACTTCAACACGTTTTGGTTTGTGAACTTTATTTTCGACAAATCTGCTGAATCCTTTGCTGTACTTGTATGCGTAATCCTGAAGCTTGCACTCTCCCGCTTCATCACAAATAGGACAATCGAGCGGATGGTTGATGAGGATAAATTCCAACACTGCTTCGCGTGCGTTGATAACCCGTTCATTCTTCGTATTCACCACCATGCCGTCGGCAACCTGCGTCATGCACGCAATGGCGAGTTTCGGCATCTTCTCCACTTCTACTAAACAAACGCGACAATTCCCAGCAGCGGAAAGTTTGTCGTGCCAGCAGAAATGCGGAATGTGAACTTTGTTTTCGCGCGCAGCTTCGATGATCGTCTTCTTTTGATCGACCTCGTATTGTACACCGTCAAGAGTAATTTTTACGTTTGGCATTGGTATCGAAAAGATTTGTGTCGGACGTTAAACGATTACTTTATATAACATGGAATAAATGTATCAAAAAAAGTCCAAGAATGGAAGCGGAAAATTACTGAGGGTACAGAAAACAAAAACCCTCCGGCTGTTGCGCCGGAGGGTTTCTATTTTTTGTGTTATCGAAGAATTGTATCGACCGGAGTATATTTCATGTTGAACGCATCGGCAACGCCTTTGTAGGTAACGAGGCCATCCACCAAGTTCAATCCCAGTTTTAATTCTTTATTCTGTTGCACCGCTTTTTCCCAACCTTTGTTCGCCAATTCAACAGCATACGGCAATGTTGCATTGGTCAATGCAATGGTGGAAGTAAACGGGACTGCACCCGGCATGTTGGCAACGCAATAGTGAATCACGTTGTCCACCACAAACGTCGGATTTTCGTGTGTTGTTGGTTTGCAGGTTTCAATACAACCGCCTTGGTCGACGGCAACATCCACAATCACTGAGCCCGGCTTCATAGTCTTCAACATTTCTTTCCGGATTAATTTCGGTGCTTTAGCACCTGGAATCAATACCGCACCGATGACGAGATCGGCGGTCTGAATTGTTTTTCGAATGTTATATGGATTACTCATCATGGTAGTAACGTTTTTTGGCATGATGTCATCCAACTGCCGCAGACGATATAGATTATTGTCCAGGATGGTGACTTTCGCACCGAAACCGGCTGCAATTTTTGCAGCCTGGGTTCCAACAATTCCGCCGCCAAGAACAATTACGTTCGCCGGCTCGGTTCCTGGAACTCCTCCCAACAGAATTCCCCGTCCGCCCATTGTACGCTCAAGATATTTCGCGCCTTCCTGCGGTGCCATCCGTCCGGCAACTTCGCTCATCGGGATCAACAGCGGCAACGAACCGTCTTCTTTCTGTACTGTTTCGTACGCGATACACACCGCTTGTGATTTTATCATCGCAACGGTTAAATCTTTACTTGCCGCAAAATGAAAATACGTGAAGATGATCTGATCACGACGGACCATGTTGTATTCCTGCTTGATCGGCTCTTTCACTTTAATGATCATGTCGGCTTTATGATACAACTCTTTCGCGTTCTTCGCGATTTTTGCTCCCGCTTCGATATAGGCCGCATCGTCGAATCCGCTGCCGAGACCGGCTTTCGATTCTACATACACCGTGTGCCCGTACTGACGCAGTGTTTCTACGCCGACCGGAACAAGTCCTACACGATTTTCATTTGTTTTGATCTCTTTCGGAATTCCGATAATCATACTATCATCTCGCTTATTGGTTTATTTATTGTGGTAATTTAGTTTTTCAGTTCAGGATTCAGGATCACTGTCGTGAACTTTTCCGTTTCGAACAACTGACTAGAAACGGACTGCACATCATCGGCAGTGACCGAATCGATGTTTTTGACAATGGAATCAAGCGGCGTATATGTTCCATAATAGAGTTCGCCGTTCCCAAGACGCATCATTCTGTTTGAGGTACTCTCAAGACTCAACAACACACTTCCTTTCAACTGTGCCTTCGCCCTCTGGAGTTCGGATTTGGACAACAATGTTGTTTTCATTTTCTGCAATTCTTTCATCGACAGTTCGAGCGCTTTCGCTACCGAATCTTTGTCCGTGCCGACATATATTCCAAACGACCCGGTATCCCTCATCAATCCAAGAAACGAATAAACGCTGTACGCCAGTCCATGTTTTTCCCTGATCTGTTGAAACAGCCGCGAACTCATTCCATCACCCAACACGGAGTTCATCACCATTGCGGGGTAACGCATAACGTTGTGCACACTGAACGCAATTGTGCCCGTGCAGACGTGTGCCTGCTGAATCGGTTTGGTATACTGTTGCGAACGGTTCTTTGGCCGTACCGCAGGAAACGTTTTAAACTTCTCTCCCGTACTTTTTCGCTGCGTTAAATATTTTTCTGCAAGCCACACAAGATGTTCGTGTGTAATATTTCCCGCAGCAGCAAGAATAATGTTTTCATTCGCGTAAAATTTTTTCGTGTAGTTATACAGATCATCCCGTGTAAAGCGGGAGACATTCTCCGCAGTACCGATGATCGGCCGTGCAAACGGATGCCGGTCGAACAGATGTTTCTCGAAATATTCTTGCACCAGATCGTCGGGATCATCTTCGGAACGTTTGATCTCTTCCAGAATGACCGTCTTTTCCTTCTCCATCTCTTTTACAGGGAACAGCGAATGCTGCACCATATCAGACAGAACATCCACGGCATTCTCAACATATTCATCCAGCACACGCGCATAATAACAGGTATGTTCTTTCGTTGTAAATGCATTCATGTATCCGCCGACAGATTCCAAACTTTGCGCGATCTGACGATAGTTCCGCCGTTCCGTCCCCTTGAACATCATGTGTTCGATAAAGTGCGAAATACCGTTCGACTCTTCTGTTTCGTTCCGGGAACCGGTGTTGATCCAAATACCAATGGAGGCGGATTTGACGGAAGTAATCTCTTCACTGATAACACGAATGCCGTTGACGAGCGTCGTCTTTTGGTAGGATTGATGCACAGCTGCACCCGTATGTGAAAGTTTACTTCGAATAGCCATTCTCTGATGTGATCTTTCAATTAAATTTGCAAGTGAAGATAGAGTAAATTTTTAAAACTAAAAAGCACTTTCTCAGACGTTAGTATTTCTTAATTCGTATTGCATAATTATGAATTACTGCATAATTCACCTCTAAAAAGAGGCTATTTCAGCATTGTTTCAATCTTCACAGCAACCATGTCGATACCGACCAGATTTTCGCTTCCGAGTGGAATGATGACATCGGCATACCGCTTACTGGGTTCTACAAATTCTAGATGCATCGGCTTCACCGTTGATACATATTGGTTCATTACGGAATCGATCGAACGTCCTCGTTCCACAATATCCCGTTTCAGCCGGCGTAACAATCGTTCGTCCGCATCGGTATCGATGAATATTTTAATATCCATCAGATTGCGCAGTTCCTGCGAAGCAAAGATCAGGATTCCTTCAATGATAATGATGTCCTTCGGTTTTAGATGCCGAGTTTCTTTCATTCGCGAATGCGTGGTAAAATTATACAACGGCTGCTCGATCGGAATTCCCTTCCGCAACTCTTTAATATGTTCTACTAGCAGTAATGTATCCAATGAATCGGGATGATCGAAATTGATCTGGTCGGGAGTTTTTCCCGAATACGAAGAGATGTCTCGATAATACGAATCATGCTGAATGACTACGACATTTTCAGTAAAATGCAGACGTTCGAGAATTTTATTTGTCACTGAGGTCTTTCCCGAACCGGTACCCCCTGCAATTCCGATAACCAATTGACGCATACAGTTCCTTATTGTTTACGAAAGAACATACTTGTCCAAAATAAATCATACAAGAGAAAAACTTATTCCTTCTTTTCTTGACGGGGTTCCGAAGGAATGCCGACATGGTATAAAGATTTGGTCGGCACAAGAAAAGAAGCACAAGAACCCCTTGCGAAATGTAACGCGCGCGATGAATCCCGTTCACACTTGCCCGTCGATGGCAAAAAAACGCCATCAAAAGTTCCTTCAGGATTTCATGACCCCCTCTGTATCTCCCCCTTGGTAGGGGGGAGAAAAAGCTCACTCAATTCTCCTAAATTTCGCTCCCTCCCACATCTCATCCAACACGGTAAGAAATGTAGGGGAGGGCTTACTTTTCTCAACATACCATATCTTCCATAAATCCACTCGCTTCGATAAATATTTGTCACTAAGGGTTATATTTTTGGACAGCTATGACGAAAGAATATAATTGAAGAAATCGAGAAAGCAAAAACTATTTCACCCTTGTAAACGATTTCCTATTGTATTGAATGGGATGAAATCTTTGGCTATTTTACACCATGATTGAATTCGGCGTCTTCTGGATCCTTATTGTTCTTTCTGCTGTGTATGTTGTTTTCCATTCTTTTTTATGGAGAGGAATCAACAGACTCTTCCATCCGAAATTTACCGGATCTGAACATTGGCTCTCCGTTATAGTTGCCGCACGTAATGAAGAACAGAACATCGGCGCCCTATTGGAATCTCTGGTTCAGCAAGAATATCCGGCAGATCATTTTGAAATTATCGTTACCAACGACCGATCGACGGATGCTACAGCCTCTATCGTTTCATCGTTTCAACAAAAATATCCCAACATCCGTTTAATCAACATCCGTGAAAATGCGAGCGACATGCCGCACAAGAAAAATGCTTTGAGCGCCGCAATTGCACTGGCACGGAATGATATTCTCGTTTGTACCGATGCGGATTGTATCGCTCCTACGCGGTGGTTGCAAACCGTTTCCGAATATTTTACCGACGATGTCGGTATCGTCGCGGGGTATAGTCCTTATCATAACGGACAAGCAGGATCGTTTCTCCGATATGAAGAATTAAAAAATTCCGTCATCGCAGCTGCGGCTGTCGGCGCCGGTGTTCCGTTTATGTGCACGGGAAGAAATTTTGCGTATCGCATGCAAGTGTTTCATGAGGTCGGCGGATTTGAAAAAATAAAACATTCCATCAGCGGCGATGATGATTTGTTCCTTCAACTTGTCAGTAAAGAGACAAAGTGGAATATCCGCTATATAACATCCAGTGACTGCGCTGTGCGGACGTCGCCACCCGAAACATTGTCCCAGTTCATCCGTCAACGGACGAGACATGTTTCAGCAAGTGCACATTATCCCTTTTTGGTTCAGACCGGGTATGCATTCGTTCACCTATTCCATCTTTCCATTTTCATCGGGTATTTTTTTTCTCCGATTACTGCATTGATTGCATTGATGATAAAATTTATGACGGACGGTGCAATGATCGCTGCCGGAATAAAACTTTTCCGGGAAGAGGTTTCTGTTGCAGAATTTTTCTTCGATGAAGT
>JALNZH010000098.1 GCA_023229405.1 Bacteroidota bacterium | reverse complement strand
CATCTACGGGCAAGTGCGAACGGGATTCATCGCGCGCGTTACATTTCGCAAGGGGTTTTTGTGCTTCTTTTCTTGTGCCGACCAAATTTTTATACCATGTCGGCATTCCTTCGGAACCCCGTCAAGAAAAGAAGGAATAAGTTTTTCTCTTGTATGATGTATTTTGGACAAGTATCATCTAATAGCTCTTTTTGAATTCGAAGAATCTTCATAAGGAGTGTCGATAGTGTCTCAAAAACATTATCGTTTAGTGGTAGCTAATAAGTTAACACGTGAAGAATTGTTACAATATCAGAAACGAACAGATTGAAGGAGATTTTTACGATGATGAGAACAGCAAATCCCGCATTGAACGATAAAACATTTCAATACCCCGGTGCAGTGGGTTATCAAGAGACTATGACACTGCAGGGGACCGTTAACAAAACAGGCATGATGTTGCTGATGCTGGTGGCATCCGCCGCATATACGTGGAGTTTGTTTCTGGAACAGAATATGCAATCGCTGATGATATGGATGATGATCGGCATTGTTGGCGGATTAATCGTTTCTTTTGTCACCGTATTCAAGAAACAATGGTCGCCGATCACCGCTCCGCTGTATGCGGTGCTGGAAGGTTTTGCTTTGGGAGGAATTTCGGCGATTTTGGAAGCGACTTATGAAGGGATTGTGTTGCAGGCGGTTGCATTAACGTTCGGTACGGCCGGCTGTTTACTGGTTGCGTACAAATCCGGCATGATTAAAGCGACCGAGAATTTTAAACTTGGTATCGTTGCCGCAACCGGCGGGATAGCATTGATCTATCTTGTAGGATGGATCATGAGTTTCTTCGGAACATCAATTCCCTACATTCATGAAAATGGATTGATCGGCATCGGTTTCAGTTTGGTAGTAGTGGTGATCGCCGCATTAAATCTCGTTCTGGATTTTGATTTTATTGAAAAAGGGGCGGAGCAGGGAGCACCGAAATTTATGGAATGGTATGCAGCGTTCGGATTAATGGTTACGCTGATCTGGCTCTATATTGAGATCCTGCGGTTGCTGTCGAAACTAAACAGTAGAAAATAGGAAAGCGATGAAGTATTTTCAAACAACGCGCTGATATAGCGCGTTGTCTGTTTTAAATCAATCCCATTCCTAAACCAATGGCGATGATGGTGAGCATAACAGCGACAATCCGCTGCACAAAGAGGATTGTTACTTTCTGTAAAAGTGTATTTCCGACATAGACGCCGGCGAATGCGGTGAAAACCGCTACAGCAACAACGTCCCAATGTTGCAAAGCATCGGAGGAGAGAAAATTGTTGGAGTAGAACGATAATCGTGTAAAGTCCACAAGACAGGCGATCACAATTCCCGTTGCTAAAAATTGTTCCTTCGATAAATTGTACTGAATAAGGAACGCCGACCTCAACGCGCCTTGAAATCCCGATAACCCTCCGAAAAATCCGCTCAATATTCCACCCGCGGCAATATTCCTGCGGGACATCGCTTCACTTTTTATGTGCGGGATCGCGTCGGCAAAGGCGAAAATAATAATCAATACTGCAATGACAATTTTTGCAGGGAGAACAGAGTACGTTGTTCCCCACAATCCATATCGAATCCAGGGAGCCATCAATGTCAGCTCAAGCAGGAGCTCTGCGCCAAGCGCTGCGCCAAAAATCGAGGGGATGCCGAATTGTACTACAATTGCCCAGGAGGTATGTTTTCCCAGTAATCCAAACTTGAAGAGATTATTAAAGAGGTGAACAATTCCCGTCAGTGTAATGGCAATCTCAATGGGGAAGAAGAAGAGAAATACCGGTGTGAGAATTGTGCCGAGTCCAAAACCGGAAAACAGCGTAATGAGTGAAGCAATGGCGGAGACAACGCCGATAATCAGGAATTCCATAATTTAGACATACTCCGCCGTTGTATTTTCATAAACATAACATCCTGCATGCTCGAGATGATATTCGTCCAGCGAATTCCATTCAACCTTCCGAGGCATCCGGACAATCAAAAAATCTCCGGCAGCGATAAATGTGAATAATATGCCGAAGACATGCGCATTTTTTTTAATCAGGACTATGCAGTCAACATACGGCGCTAACGTCTTTATCTAGAAACTGAATTTTACCCGTGTGAAGGAGAGTTTCCCTGCAAGCATCCAGGAAAGTGAGTGAAGTATTTCATGGAAAAGTATGCCCGCTGCGACAAACAGACCGAACGACAACGACGCCGTTTGTGCTTTGAACAACGGAGTTGAATAATCGGTTTTCCCCATCGCTCCATTATACTTTTACAAACCATTTTTTTTGATACATCACCCACACCACCAGGTACATTACACTCACCCAGACGATCGCGTGCATCAGTGAAGCGTTCAGTGGGGAGAAGTACGGCTCGAATAAGTTTTGCGTAAGGATTGTTTTGATTGATACATCCTTACATGTTCCATCGTTCAACTGTACGTTGAACTTCCACAATCCCATTGTCCGAGCGGCGACGCCTGAGAGAACAAAAACGAAGATCGCGTTCATGCCGTAGACGACGAACGGATGCGCCCACATTTTTATTCCTTTGGCGTCGATCAGAAAATAAAAAATGCTGAAGATGCAGAACGCCCAGCCTGCCATAAAGATGGAATACGACACGGTCCAGAGACTTTTGTTGATCGGCATCCACATATCAAGTACCGCTCCGATCAGCAGCAGTACCGCGCCGGCAACGAACATCCATGCGGATTTTTCAATTTTATCATGGTTCGATTGACGAAGGTAATCGCCGAGAATTGCTCCAAACAGAGTTGTTGCAACGGCCGGAATCGTGCTGATAATTCCTTCCGGATCCCACGTTTTACTGGCAGTCCACATGTGACCAGTTAGAAATAGAGAGTCAATATAGGCGGCAAAATTTTTTCCCTTCTCGAACAATCCCGCCCCGAACTCTGGAATGGGGATGTAGAACATCATCAACCAGTACGAAACGAAAAGCGCGCCGATCGCCAGAATTTGTCCGCGCATCGAAAACTTCAGATAGATAATTGAGGCAATCAAATAACAAACAGCGATTCTCTGCAATACTCCGGGAATGCGGATCGTATCGATACTGAAGTGATGATCCCACAATACTCCGAACGGGAAACCCGCAAGGAACAGTCCGAGACCGAAGATGATTGCGGAACGGCGCAGCACATTCAGCAATAGTTTTTTATTGCTGTCCCCTTTCGATCGACGTACGGCGAAAGAAAAGGTCATCGACACGCCGACGATCCAGAGAAAGAAAGGAAAAATAAAATCGGTGAAGGTCCAACCATGCCAAGAAGCGTGCGCGAGTTGGGGGTAAATGTGTCCCCATGAACCGGGATTATTAACGAGAATCATTCCGGCGATGGTGAATCCACGGAATGCATCGAGCGAAATGAGCCGTTCTGTTTTCATAGAATACTCAATCGGTTTTGCCCCCTCTATTCAGTCTAACGGAGGGATATCCTCCCCTTCTTAAGGGGGGGGAGACGGCGAAGTAGAGTGGAGGTAATTATCTATTTCACAATTATGATTTTATACCCAAACTTCGGTAATGTTATTTGTTTTATACTCTTTGCCTGTATTGATTTTCCGCTGAATGCATCTGCATACTTCGCTTTGGACAACGATGCCGGAAGTTTCAGTACTGCCGTTTGTTCGGTATCCGAAAAATTCACTGCCACCAACATACTGTTTGTTCCATCCGTCCGCAAAAAGGAATACACTTTTTCTGCGTGATCGGTCATGATGCTTTGATATGATCCCGTTGCCAGCGCAGGATTCGTTTTTCGAACGGTGTACAGTTTTTTATAGAAGTCACTCCACTCAGCTCCTTTATTCCAATCAATATCAAATTTTTCGAAAAGCCCCAGTTTTACATCGTTCCCCGCTTCCTGTCCGTTGTATAATAGTGGCACGCCGGGGAAGCTAATTGTTAGTACGGCGGCGAGTTTTGCACCTTCGGTACCAAATTTCGTTACGTCCGGCATGTCCCACGCATTTTCATCGTGGTTGGAACTGAAGCGCATCCGGAGCGAACCTTTGGGGAACGACAGTGAT
Organism: Bacteroidota bacterium; assembly: GCA_023229405.1. Classification (GTDB taxonomy): domain Bacteria; phylum Bacteroidota; class Ignavibacteria; order UBA10030; family UBA8401; genus UBA8401. The sequence goes on along the minus strand of JALNZH010000098.1, from coordinate 7,082 downwards.
TCACGCTGAAGAATGGAATCCATTTCCGTTGCAGATTTTTTTCCGGCGATAATGTCCGCCATAGTGTGATACGAATTCCATCCGTATGTTACATCGAATGCTTTCAGATGATGTTCAGAGTACATCCCTTCGGAGAGCATAAAGATCGGTTTAATAGAATCCAATGCCGTCCGTGCTTGATCCCAGAAATCGACCGGCACCATTTCTGAAACATCGCAGCGGAATCCGTCGAGGCCGATATCACGCACCCAGTATTTGAGCATTTCGATCATATACCGGCGCAGTTCCGGATTGTTGTAATTCAGATCCACCACATCGGACCAGTCTGCAACCGGTGCAATAAATTTCCCCGAAGAATCCTTCGTGAACCATTCCGGATGTTCGATGAACATCTTACTGTCCCACGCGGTGTGATTAGCTACGAGATCGATAACGATCTTCAGTCCGAGTTCGTGAGCTTTATTCACCAACCGTTGAAAATCGTCCAGCGTTCCGAATTCAGGATTAATTCCGTAATAATCCATTACCGAATACGGACTTCCCAGTGAGCCTTTTCGTTTTTCCGCACCCACCGGATGGATTGGCATAATCCATAAAATCGAGACGCCAAGTTCCTTCAATCGCGGAAGCTGTTGCTCGATTCCGGCAAAGGTTCCTTCTTTAGAAAAAGAACGGGGATACACTTCATAAATAATTCCGCTCTTTACCCACGATTCTGACGGTCGGGCGGATTCTTTTGCGTACGGAGTCGGCGTTTGTGCAAGTACCAGCGATGAGAGTATGGTGAACAAAAAGAAATTTTTCATAGGAAATGATTGGTTGGTGAATAATTTGGTGGTGAAAAATAAGGAAAGTACAGCCTCAAAGCAATGAATGACAATTGTAGGTAGTAGGCCTACATAAAAAAAATCTCGTCTTGTCCCGAAGGAATGGCTTTCGCAAAGTAACCACTTCGTGGCGCCACAAACAGAAGCCTGCCGTGCAGATCCGGTAGGTCAGCATCTTTTTCCGGTGGAATCTGTCGAAACACCCGCCAGGCAGAGAAAATTATTACACCAGTTGGGAGTTTGGCATGACGTTGTCTTGATTATGACCCAGTACTCAATTGTAAATAAATCCAATAATAAGGAGCGTTTTGTCCCTTCAAACTGTTTTATAATAGTGCTATATTAAACAGTCGGTCTACTGCTATTGTCCAATACCTATTATGCAAAAAAACACACGAATCATTCTTATTGTTGCCGCAGTACTGCTGCTGTTGCTTCTTGCTGCCAGCCCGCGGTTGGGATTATTTAAATCTACTGTTAAAGTGGAGCAACGCCAATCCGACCAACGGCTACCGGTTGCAGCCCGAATTGTACGGCCGGCGCCGTTCGAAAATAATATCAATTCGACCGGGACGATTCTTGCAAACGAAGAGGTTGAAATCCGCAGTGAAATCAGCGGACAAATTATTAAAATTACTTTTGACGAAGGATCGAACGTTAAAAAAGGGGACTTGCTTGTAAAGATAAATGACGACGAACTGCGGGCGCAGTTGTTGAAGCAGGAATCGCAGAAATCCCTGGCGAACGATATCTTCAAACGGCGGAAACAATTGTATGAAGGCAATCTTATCAGTTCCGAAGATTATGATAAAGCGAAGAATGACCTGAAATCGATTGAAGCAGAAATTCAATTGATCAGAGCCCGCATCGGGAAGACTGAACTCCGTGCTCCGTTCGACGGCGGCATCGGACTTCGGTATGTGAGCGAAGGAAGTTTTGTCAATTCTTCCACTCGCATTGCCACGCTTCAGAATCTTTCTTCAGTGAAACTGGATTTTTCGATTCCGGAAAAATATGCCACTGTTGTAACGAAAGGAAGCGCAGTCTCGTTTACCACCAGCAGTTCTTCAGACCGGTTTATCGGTACGATCTTCGCCATCGAACCGAAAATCGATCCTATCACACGGACGGTTCAAATTCGCGCCCGCGCGGCGAACGTGCAAGGGAAACTGGTGCCAGGAGCCTTTGCCCAGGTGCAGTTGCTGCTGGAAAAAATTCCTGGCGCGATCATGATTCCAAGCGAAGCGGTGATTCCGGAAATGCAAGGACAAAAAGTGTTTGTTGTCGTCAACGGAAAAGCACAGTCGAAAAAAGTTGTCACCGGTTTGCGGACGGAAAACCTCATTCAGATCACTTCTGGACTTGAACCCGGCGATACGGTGATCATCACCGGTGTAATGCAGCTTCGTCCGGCTTCTTCCATAACGTTAACCGAAGTATTATAGCATGAGTCTCTCCGCTGTTTCCATCCGTCGTCCCGTTCTTGCCATCGTCATGTCTCTGGCGATCATCCTGTTCGGCATTATCGGATACACATACCTCGGAATACGGGAATATCCAAGCGTTGCTCCGGCCACCATCAGTGTTTCAACGTCGTATGTTGGCGCGAATGCAGATGTTATCGAATCGCAGATTACCGAACGGTTGGAACAATCCATCAGTGGTATTGCGGGAATCCGCACGATGTCTTCCGTTAGCAGGGAAGGACGCAGTTCCATCACAGTGGAATTCGAACTTGGCGTCGATCTCGAAGCTGCTGCGAACGACGTACGAGATAAAGTTTCGTCCGCCCAGCGTTTTCTTCCTGCTGATTGTGAACCTCCGATCGTTTCTAAAGCGGATGCCGATGCAGTTCCGATCATCCTGCTTAATATTAAAAGCAGCAACCGTAGTATGTTGGAGTTGACGGAAATTGCAGAAGTACGCTTTAAGGAATTTCTGCAAACTATTCCGGGTGTCAGTGAAGCGCGGGTATGGGGTGCAAAAACGTACGCGATGCGTTTGTGGATGGATCCGTCAAAACTATCTGCGTACCAATTAACACCGATTGATGTGCAGAATGCTGTTCGCAGGGAAAATGTCGAACTCCCTTCTGGCCGCATCGAAGGACAATCCACCGAGCTGACAGTGCGGACACTCAGCCGGTTGCAAACACCCGAAGATTTTAACAACATGATCGTCAAAGAAATTAACGGACGAGTCATCCGGTTCCGCGATATTGGCACCGCAGAACTCGGTCCGGAAAACCTCCGATCCATCATGCGCCGGGACGGAATTCCTTCCGTTGGCGTTGTTGTTCAGCCGCGGGCCGGAGCGAATTATGTGGAGATTGTGGATGAATTTAGAAAACGGGTTGAAGACATCAAACGTGATCTTCCGTCCGATGTCGAAACCGGATACGGATTCGATACCTCGAAATATATCCGTCAGTCGATTGTTGAAGTGACCGAAACAGTTGTGATCGCGTTCGTTCTCGTTTTCCTGGTGATCTATTTCTTTTTGCGCGACATTCGCACGACTATCATTCCAATGATCGCTGTTCCTGTTTCGCTTATCGGATCATTCTTCATTATGTACTTGATGGATTTTTCCATTAACGTACTGACACTGCTCGGTATTGTTCTTGCCATCGGTCTTGTGGTGGATGACGCAATCGTCATTCTGGAAAATATTTTTGCCAAAATTGAAGGAGGCATGCAGCCGTACGAAGCGGGAGTGAAAGGTTCGGCGGAAGTGTACTTTGCCGTTATCGCTACCACGGTAACGCTGGCGGCGGTGTTTATGCCGGTCGTTTTTCTGCAGGGATTAACCGGAAGATTGTTCAAAGAATTCGGCATTGTGCTTGCCGGTTCGGTTGTCATCTCCGCATTTGTTGCGCTCACGTTGACGCCGATGATGTCTTCTCGCATTCTTAAACCGCATGCTCACCACAGTGCATTCTACCGGATGACAGAACCGTTTTTTGTTTGGGTAACGGCAACATACCGGGAATTACTTCAGGCATTCATGCAACGTCGTTGGCTCGGTGTTGCAGGTGTGGCGATTTCCATTGCCATGATTATTGGGTTTGGTGCCCTGGTGCCTTCGGAACTGGCGCCGTTGGAAGACCGGAGCAGTCTGCGCGTTACTTCCACCGGTCCAGAAGGTGTGACGTTCGAATATATGGACACGTATGTTGAGCGAGTCGTTGCCTCGCTGCAGCAGAATGTTCCGGAGATCAGCGGAAATATGTCGCTCACGTCGCCGGGATTCGGCGGTTCGGGTTCGGTGAATTCCAGTGCCATGTTTATCAATCTGAAAGAACCGGCCGATCGGGAAAGAACGCAGACGCAGATCGCAAATCAAATCAACGGATTATTACGGCAATTTCCAGAAGCGCGCGGCTTTGCCATTCAGGAACAATCCATCGGTGGTCGCGGCGGCGGTCTTCCTGTTCAGTTCGTTATTCAGGCGCAGAATTTTGAAAAGCTTCGTGAAGCACTGCCGAAATTTCTAACCGAAGCACAGCAGCGAAAGGAATTTCAGATTGTTGATGTGAACCTGAAGTTTAACCGGCCGGAAGTGCGGATTGAAATTAACCGCGATCGCGCACGGGCGCTTGGTGTGTCGGCGTTCGACATCGCGCAAACTCTGCAATTGGCGTATAGCGGACAACGGTTCGATTTTTTTGTGATGAACGGAAAACAATATCAGGTGATCGGTCAGATGAGCCGCGAAAGCAGGAACAAACCGCTCGACCTAAAGTCACTGTTTGTTAGAAACAGCCGCGGTGAACTGATTCAACTGGATAACGTCATCACGTTACGGGAGGAGACAAGTCCTCCGGCATTGTATCGATACAATAGATATGTCTCAGCAACCGTGTCGGCCGGTTTGGCTCCAGGATATACTGTAGGAGACGGCATTTCAGTAATGAGAAATGTAGCCGATACAGTGTTAGACGAAACGTTCAGTACTGCGCTTTCTGGCACATCGTTGGATTTCGAAGAAAGCTCGTCCAGTTTACTGTTCGCATTTGTGCTTGCATTGATCTTAATCTATCTGGTGTTGTCAGCGCAATTCGAATCATTCCGCGATCCGTTTATCATCATGTTCACAGTCCCACTCGCATTGGCAGGAGCATTATTCTCACTTTGGTATTTTAATCTTACGTTGAACATCTTCTCGCAAATCGGCGTAATCATGTTAATCGGTTTGGTGACGAAGAATGGTATTTTGATTGTGGAATTTGCCAATCAGAGAAAATCGCAAGGACTTTCACTGATGGATGCGATTGTGGATGCATCTGTCGCGCGATTCCGTCCGATATTAATGACATCGTTCTCTACTATTCTCGGCACACTTCCAATTGCTCTTGCGTTGGGAGCCGGTTCCGAAAGCCGCGTTTCCATGGGCATTGCTGTCATTGGCGGATTAGTGTTTTCGACGTTCCTTACTCTGTTTATTATCCCTTCGCTCTATTCTTATGTTTCCAGAGCAACGGCATCCGTATCAAATACAGAAGATGCGTTGGCTGAAAATATATCAGGAAATGGTATCGAAGTACTCGAACAGAATGTTTCGCGATAAGGCATCGATTATCGCGCAGGAACGGATGTAGACCCAGCAGCGAAACTTGTAAAATTTATTTGCAAGTTTTCGTGGCACTGGGTTGCCAAGATCAAGTCCAATCGTTCGCTTGATGGCATCCAAGTTCAAGATTTTTTCCATTACCGATATGGAAATTATATCAGAAGATTCTCTGAAAAGATCAGAGTCCTGGTCGTTAACGACAATAATAATTACTGGCAACAAGTGACCTCTCGCTCCGGTCAGTCGATGTCAAACGTCAGTATCGACATCGACAAATGATTGAAGAATTTTTCAAAATTCTCAAATCGGAATTGCACTTAGAAGGATGCTCTTCCAGAGAATCAACGGCTCAGATCAATCATATTTATTTTGTCTTGATTGCGTTTTGCCAATTAGAACTATTTAGAGTCACAAAACAGATTGAAACTATTTATAAAATTAGGGCTGTGTTCTTCGATTGCGTTATCCCTAAGAATTTCTAATGGAATTTACAAATTATGAAAGCTGCGTAACATCAGTTAATAAAAGACAGTCTCCTCAAAAAACCAAAACGCGGACAATCGCCCGCGTTTCTTCTGTTGCTGCGTTCCGTTATGGACGGCGTCGCGGAGAACGGCGGGGTCCGCCGGTGCGGCGCTGACCTTCTCTGCGCACAGGTCGTTCTTTCTTCTGTTCGTACCGCGGGAACACTTCCGGAACAGGAGCAAGCAGTGTTTCATCAGGATAAATACATTCCACTTTTCGCTTCATATACTCTTCCAGTTTCGGAATTTCGTATGAATCCTCCTCGTCCGCAAAACTGATCGCGATGCCGGTTGCACCAGCCCGGCCGGTGCGACCGATGCGGTGAACGAACTCTTCTGCATCCTGCGGCATATTGTAGTTGATCACGTGCGAGATCGCATCCACATGCAGTCCGCGTGAAGCAACATCCGTTGCAACAAGCACACGCACTTTCCCTTCGCGGAAATTCTCCAATCGTTTGATCCGTTGACGTTGATCGACATCGCCTGAGAGCAGTGTGCAGGGAATGCCGTATGTCTCCAAACGTTCCTTCAAGTCCCGTCCCACATCGCGGCGGTTGACGAATACCAGAACTCGTTCAAGTTGCTTTTGCATCATCAGATTATACAGCAAATTGAATTTTTCATCTTTCGTGGTGATGTACGTAATCTGTTCGATGGCGGAAACCGCCATGGTATCCGGCGTTACGGTGACTTCAATTGCCTGCCGTGTCCACGATTCGGCGAGCCGTTTCACTTCGGAATTCATGGTAGCGGTGAAGAACATCGTTTGCCGTTCCGACTTCTGCGGCGTGCTAAGAACGATGCTGCGCACGGCGGGAATAAATCCCATATCGAGCATTCGGTCCGCTTCGTCGATGATCAGGATTTCTGTCTTTCCCAGATCGACGAACTTTTGTTTTTTGAAATCGATCAGCCGTCCCGGCGTTGCTACAATAACATCCACCGTTTCATGCTTTAAATTCTGCATTTGTTTGTTGTAATCAATTCCGCCGACCAGCGAAAGAACCGTGCAGTTCGTGTACTTGCCGAACAAATTTGCATCTTTTTCAATTTGCATCACCAATTCGCGTGTCGGAGCAAGGATTAGCGCTCTCGGGGTTCCTTTTTTTTGATCTTTAATCGGGTTGCGGATGATGTGGGTGAAGATGGTGAGCAG
>JALNZH010000097.1 GCA_023229405.1 Bacteroidota bacterium | reverse complement strand
AATTGTCGTCGATGTAATTCCGCATCTGGGATACCTGCACCGCTGTTTTGAAAAGCATTGTGAGCACATGACGAGCTATCAACAAGTTATTCCCTACGTTGATCGTATGGACTATGTCGCTGCGATGACCAACGAGATGGCGTATGTTGTAGCGGCAGAGAAATTGCTGAAGATCGAAGTTCCGGAACGGGTTCACTATATCCGTATTATCATGTCCGAACTGCAGAGAATTGCTTCACATCTGATTGCCATTGGAACATTTGGCATCGATATGGGTGCGTTCACGCCGTTTCTTTATTACTTCCGTGACCGGGAAAAAATTCTTGAGTTGTTCGAAATGACCTGCGGTGCCCGATTGCTGTATAATTACATTTGGATCGGCGGATTATCGCACGATATTCCACCGCAATTTGTTGAAAAGACCAAAGAATTTTGCACTGATTTCAAAAAGACTCTGCAAGAAGTGAATGATCTTCTGAACTACAACGAGATATTCATTAAACGTACGGCGAATGTCGGCATTTTACCGAAAGATCTGGCGATCAATTATGCCTGCAGTGGACCGATGCTTCGCGGATCAGGTGTAAACTGGGATCTGCGCCGAGACGATCCGTATACGCTCTATAATAAGTTCGAATGGGATGTGATTGTGGGGAAAGGGGAGATGGGAACGGTCGGTGATGTATGGGATCGGAATATTGTCCGCCAGCGCGAAATGTGGGAAAGTCTCCGCATTATTGAACAGGCAATTGCCAACATTCCGGAAGGGGATGTGCAAAAAGCAATTCCGAAACGTATTCGTCCGGTGGCGGGAGATGCTTATGGCCGCATTGAGGGACCGAGGGGCGAATTGGGATTTTATATTGTTGCGGAAGAAAGTGTGACCCCGTATCGCATTAAAGCGCGTGCGCCGGCATTTGTGAATCTGAGCGTGATCAACGAGATTTCGAAAGGTGCCATGCTCGCCGATCTTGTGGCGATCATCGGTAGTATTGATATCGTGTTAGGTGAAGTAGACAGATAAATGCAATAGTCGCCCTGAGTAAGTGTGGCATATCTTGGCCGACACGTCGAAGGGTGAATCAACCATAAGCGAATGCTCTCAATGGAAACATTACAAACTATCTTACGTGAACCGATCATAACGACAGTCTTGCTTGCACTGATCCCGCTGGTATTCCTCCTGATCTATGCGCTCGTAACGTTGTATGGTGAAATGAAAATGGCAGCACATATCCAGAACCGGCTGGCGTATATGGAAAACGGCTGGCACGGCACACTGCAGCCGATCGCAGATATGTTGAAACTTCTGCAGAAGGAAGATATCATTCCAACTGCGGCGGACAAATTTTTATTCATCCTTGCTCCGTACCTGGTCTTCATGGGGACGTACGCATCGTTTGCCGTCGTTCCGTTCAGCAGCGTATTTATCGGCAGTAATATCGACCTCGGCATCTTCTATCTTGTTGCCGCGTCGTCGCTGGTGGTGGTTGGTCTACTAATGTCCGGTTGGGCATCCAACAACAAATGGTCCCTTTTCGGTGCGCTTCGATCAGCAGCGCAGATCGTCAGTTATGAGATTCCCGGCGTGCTCGCGATCCTCGGTGTGGTGATGGTGCTAGGCACAATGAACATGCAGACAATGACGCAATTGCAGGACGGCGGTATTCACAACTGGCTAATTCTAGGCGGCAACTTTCCGCTGGGACAAAAACTTGCGCTGCTGCCGTTTATGTTTCTACTCTTCGTGATCTATCTGTTATCGTCGATGGCGGAAGTGAACCGGACGCCGTTCGATCTTCCGGAAGCGGAATCGGAACTGGTGCAGGGATACAATACGGAATATAGCGGAATGAAATTCGCGATCTTTTATCTTGCGGAATATGCGAACTTGTTCCTGGTGTCGGCAGTCGTCGTGGTGATGTTCTTCGGCGGGTGGACAAGCCCGTTCGGTGAGTTTATGAGCGGTCCGGTTTGGGGCAGCTTCTGGTTTGTTTTGAAAGGGATGTTCTTTGTATTTCTCAATATCTGGCTTCGTTGGACTCTTCCCCGGCTGCGCGTTGATCAATTGATGTATGTTTCCTGGAAGGTGTTAACTCCGTTCGCATTGTTCTGCATTATTGCGATCGGTTATATCATGGTGATGTAATACAGTACGTTTATTTTAGAAGAGTGATATGACAGCATTTACTACATATTTTAATGATATCTACCGGGCGGTCAGTTCGGCGATGATCGGGATGAAAATCACGATCAAACAGATGGTCTCGCCGACGGTCACGCTGCAATATCCGCACGTGAAAAAGCAGATGCCGGACCGTGTTCGTAACAGGTTATATATGAATTTTGATGATTGCATCGGATGCGAATTGTGCGCAAAAGCGTGTCCGGTGGATTGCATCGATATTGAAGTGATGAAAGCGCCACCGACCGAAAGTCTTGGCGAAACATCGACAGGACAGAAAAAGAGAATCTACGTCACGAAATTCGATATCGATATCGCAAAATGCTGTTACTGTGGACTCTGTGTTTTTCCCTGTCCGACAGAATGCTTGAAAATGACCGATGTGTACGAATTTTCCGAATATGACCGGACTAATTTGATTTATAATTTTGGCACAATGTCGCCGGTTGAAATTGAAACGGCAAAATTGAAAGTGAAACAATACGACGAAGAACAGACGGCCAAAAAAGCCGCTGCCGCTGCACAAGCCGCCGCTGCAAAAGCTGCCGCTGCTGCTGCACCTGTTCCGGCTGCCGCTCCCACAGCACCAACACCAGTGGCGCCACCTGCTGCTCAAACCGCTCCGGCGCAACCAGCCAATCAGGAACCTCCAACAACTCAGCTATAATATTGTGATGACTATGTATGAAATAATCTTTTACTTCTTTGCGTTTGTCACTGTTGCTTCTGCGGCTGTGGTTGTATTCTCGCGCAATATTATCTATTCAGCGTTCGCTCTTCTGTTTACGTTCTTCGGTGTAGCGGGATTGTATGTGCTGTTGAATGCTGATTTCCTGGCGATCACCCAATTGATGGTGTATGTCGGCGGCATCTTAGTGCTGCTGTTGTTCGGTGTGATGCTGACAACGAACACCGTCAGCGTGGATATTAAATCCGGTTCGCTCAACGTGTTTCCGGCAGTTACCGTCGTCGCAGCTATTGTCGGATTACTGACAGGAGTGTTTTGGACAAGCGAATGGTTCATGAGTTCTACGATGGGTGAGCTAACGTCACAAACGACATCGAAAGAGATCGGTAATGCACTGATTACGACGCATGTGCTTCCATTTGAAATTGCTTCAGTGATTTTGTTGGTAGCGATTGTTGGTGCGGCGATGATGGCACGGCGGGAACGGGTTAAGTAGAATGCTGATGATGTTGCCGCAGTTATGGTTCGACGAGGTAAAAAATAAAAACGGCCACCCTGAGCAAGTGGACGTTTCTGTGAGCGCGTCGAAGGATGATCCAGAATGATTTGGATGATATTAGCCTTACTCACCATGACCGATAATTATTTTTGGTTTTGATAATTTGGATTTCATTATGACTATTACACTTACACATTTTTTACTCATCAGTGCAATCTTGTTTTCACTGGGCATGTATGCTGTGCTGACTCGGCGCAATGCAATCATGGTTCTGATGGGCGTCGAACTCATCCTGAATTCCGCCAATATTAATTTCCTTGCCTTCTCTCGGTTTGGCGATATGAACATTGAAGGGCAGATGGCGGCAATCTTTGTTATCATCCTGGCGGCGGCAGAAGCGGCCATTGCTTTGGCGATCGTACTGAACATTTACAAACGCTTTCATACCGTCAATGTTGACGAAATTTCATTCTTAAAAGACTAATGATACCCGAACTCAACATCGCACTTGCGATTCTTTTTCTCCCTCTGGTCAGTTTTCTACTTCTGATCTTTTTCGGCAAACGGTTCTTGAACCGAAGTGGCCACATCGCCACAACGTTTCTCGGCATCGACCTGATTCTTGCATTCTTTTTATTCTTCTCCAAACTTGCTACCGAAGCAGTATGGGATATTACCGTAACGTGGATCGATTTCCATACGATGGTCAATAACATACCATTGAAGCTTGATATCGGCATTATGGTGGACAATCTCACGACGGTGATGCTGGTAGTGGTGACGTTAATCAGCTTTCTTGTGCATGTGTTCTCTCTTGCATACATGAAAGATGATGTCCGCTACTCACGCTACTACGCAAATCTTGGTATTTTTACGTTCTCGATGCTTGGCATTGTTGTGACGAACAATTACCTGTTAATGTATGTGTTTTGGGAATTGGTCGGGCTGAGTTCATATCTTCTGATCGGACATTGGTATGAAAAGAAATCTGCTTCCGACGCGGCAAAAAAGGCGTTTATTGTCAATCGTGTCGGCGATCTGGGATTCTTTATCGGTATTATGATTGTCTGGATGCAGTATTCAACACTGACTTTTCATGGTATCTTCACAGCGATCGGCAGCGGCGTACTTCCGTATGATTCCAACGCTTGGTTAACTGCTGCGGGATTGTTAATCTTTTGCGGTGCAATCGGTAAATCGGCGCAATTTCCGTTACATGTGTGGCTCCCCGATGCGATGGAAGGTCCGACACCGGTCAGCGCATTGATTCATGCGGCGACGATGGTGGCGGCCGGTGTGTATCTTGTCGCACGCACCTTCCCGATGTTGACGGCGGATGCATTGATGGTGATTGCATACTTTGGAGCGGTGACATCATTTATTGCGGCAACAATTGCCATCGTACAAAATGATATTAAAAAAATTCTTGCATATTCGACGGTCAGTCAATTGGGTTATATGGTGATGGGACTTGGCGTGGGTGCGTTTTCGGCCGGTGTGATGCATCTGGTAACGCACGCGGCATTCAAAGCAGGATTATTTCTTGCGTCCGGATCAGTTATCTACGCGATGCATCGTGCACTGCATCATCTGAACGATCATCATACCGATGCACAGGATGTGCGTTCCATGGGCGGATTAAAGTCGAAGATGCCTGTTACTTTTTGGACGATGACGATGTTTACACTTGCAATTTCCGGAGTGCCGTTAACATCCGGCTTTTTAAGCAAAGACGAAATTCTTGCAGGTACGCTTGCTTATTCACATTTTACCGGTCACTCACTCATCCCGATCGTCGGATTTCTTGTGGCGGGTTTGACGGCGTTTTATATGTTCCGCATGTTAATCCTGACATTTATGGGTGAACATAAGGATGCGCACCGTTTTGAACATATTCATGAGTCTCCGAAAGCAATCATCATCCCGCTGATGGTGCTTGCAACATTTTCATTCTTCGCATTTTTCTCATTAAACCCTATTTCTGCAAGTCAAGGATGGTTCTTTGAAAAAATATCCTACCCTGCGGTTGTTGTGCCTGAGAAACTTGCAGCTACACCGACTGAAGAATTCGTCGAAGAAATCCATCATCAGCACACGATGGCAATGGCATTGTCGGTCGGTGTCTCCGGACTTGGTATTCTAATTGCATTCATCACCTATTTCTGGAAGAAGATTTCCGCCGATGCATTTGAACGGATGCTGAAACCATTGCACACGTTCCTTTACAGAAAATGGTTCTTCGATGAGTTGTATGACGCAACTGTAGTGGCGGGAACGGTAGGTTTAGCACGGCTGTTAGCTTGGTTCGATAACACAATTATTGACGGTATCGTCAATGGTGCGGCATGGCTTACCAAAATCGTTTCCGTTATCAGCGGGAAGTTTGATACGTTGGTGGTGGATGGGATGGTAAATTTCACGGCATTCTTTACTGGAATGATGGGGCAAACCGTACAAAAAGTGCAAACAGGAAAAGTCCAGACATATATGATCTTTGCAATTATAGGGTTTATGGTGCTGTTGGCGCTCTACATTTAGTTCGAACATTATTTAGTGATCATTTATTTTACAATTAGATAACTCTTATGGAACTCAACATACTTAACATTGGCGTCCTCACTTGGCTGACGTTTCTTCCTATCATCGGAATGGTCGTTGTCCTTCTGCTTCCGAAAGAACAAAAAACCGCGATTCGCTGGACATCGCTGGTCTTTACACTGTTGCAAGTGGTTCTTGCGTGTATGGTATTTGCAAAATTCGACCGGTCGCTAGCGGGTGTAAATTCTGCAGAGACGATGCAATTCAAAGAACTCTTCAGTTGGATTAATGTGATCAGCACAGGTTGGTTTGGGTCGATTAAAATCGATTACTTTCTGGGTATCGATGGTATCAGCATGCCGATGGTGTTCCTGACCGCGTTGATTTCCTGCATCGCCGTAATTTCTTCCTGGTCGATCGAAAAATCGATTAAGGGATATTTTGCACTGCTTCTGTTACTGGACACCGGTATGATGGGAGTCTTTGTTTCTTTGGATTTCTTCCTATTCTATGTTTTCTGGGAAGTAATGCTGTTGCCAATGTACTTCCTGATTGGTGTCTGGGGCGGTCCACGTCGGGAATATGCAGCAATTAAATTTTTTCTTTATACGTTGCTAGGGTCGGTGCTGTTGTTATTGGCAATGCTTGCTCTCTATTTCAGCGTGTCGGTGATCGATCCTGCAACAGGGGAAAAGATTCATACCTTTAACATGTTGGCAATGATGAATCCAGCAAACTACGACGCCGGATCGATTCTCTCTGGTGTTTCAACGACATGGCGATATCTCGCATATATTGCAATCTTTATCGGATTTGCGATTAAGGTTCCTATTTTTCCGTTCCACACATGGCTTCCTGATGCGCATGTGGAAGCACCGACCGCCATCAGTGTTATTCTTGCCGGCGTTTTGCTGAAAATGGGAACGTATGGTTTGATGCGCATCGGCTTCCCGATTTTCCCGGATGCGGCGATGCATTATCTTTATCCACTGGCATTTCTTGGATTCGTCAACATCATTTACGGTGCGTTGTGTGCAATGGCGCAGAAGGATTTCAAAAAACTGATCGCTTATTCATCCGTAAGCCACATGGGAATAGTTATTCTGGGAATGGCGGCGATGAACACGCAGGGAATGGTGGGAGGAATGCTGCAGATGTTTAATCACGGCACGATCACCGCTATGCTCTTCTTGATTGTTGGCGTAATTTACGATCGGGCGCACACACGTGGACTCGATGATTTTGGCGGTCTGATGAACAAAATGCCGAAATACTCGGGAGTGATGATGATTGCCTTCTTTGCAGCGATCGGTTTGCCAGGACTGAGCGGATTTATCTCCGAAGCGTTTTCGTTCCTCGGTGCTTTCCAGACATTCCGCTGGTTAACAATTGCATCGGCATTTGGTATCGTCCTGACGGCAGGCTATATGCTCTGGACGCTGCAGCGAGTTTTCTTGGGCACGCTGCCGGAAAAATGGAACGACCTCACGGACATTAACGGCCGCGAATTAGCTATGCTTATTCCATTAGCAATCATCACTATTGTACTTGGCATATTCCCGAACTTAATGTTGGATGTCATGAATGTTTCTGCGAATACTCTGGTGGATCTTGTGAAGGGAAGTGCTGGAGTAGTCACCGGAAATTGAGCTTTTGGATTTGATGTGTAACAAATATATCACGCTATTCATACTGAAGTACGTCGCCGTATTGTTTGGCGGGACGCACTGAAGAATGGACCGTGCGTACGGCATCCTTCGATTCTCCACTTCGCGGGTTCGTTCAGGATTAACTCAGGATGACCGACTTCTGAAATACATATAAACTCTCATACGCCATGTTAGAAACTATTGTAAATAATCTCTCGAATATCATGCCGGAAGTGATCGTGACAGTGACCCTTTGTGTTGTTCTGATCGTTCATCTTATCGACCGGAAGAACATGCAGATCATGACGCTTCTCTCCATTGCCGGACTGTTCGCCGCATTTTATGTCCTTACCGAATCTATCGGAACGAACAATTCAACGTTCAGTGGAATGTTGAGTGTTGACCCGTTCGCTATCTTCTTTAAGATCGTTATCGTTTTTGCAACCATTGTGGTGGTGATGATGTCGCGATTTTCGGATGAGATCAATGCGGAGTACCGGACAATCGGCGAATATTATTTCCTTCTGCTTTCCATGTGTCTCGGAATGATGTTTATGGTAGGATCATCGAATCTGCTGATGATGTATCTCACGTTGGAAATGAGTTCACTTTCATCGTATGTAGCATCCGGATTTACACGCAAAGCAAAAGATTCCTCTGAAGCTTCGTTGAAATATCTGTTGTATGGTGCCTTTTCGTCCGGTGTGATGCTCTACGGTATTTCAATTATCTATGGTTTGACCGGAACATTGGACCTTGTCGGCATCAACCATGTGCTGATGCAGGGAAGTTCGAGTCACCTTGCTTTAATTACAGCATCCATTTTTATTCTCGTTGGTTTCGGATACAAGATATCGGCAGTGCCGTTTCACTATTGGACTCCCGATGTGTATGAAGGGGCTCCCACAACGATTACGGCGTTCCTTTCCGTCGCTTCGAAAGCGGCCGGTTTCGCAATGATGATGCGAGCATTCAAAGTTATGTTTATCGATTCGTCTGTGTTGGATCTTCCGGCAGGAGCATGGACACTGATCAGCGGTGTGCAAATTCAGAATGCACTGATGATTCTTTCCGTCCTTACGATGACTCTCGGCAATCTTGTGGCGTTATGGCAGGATAATGTGAAGCGTATGCTGGCCTATTCCAGCATAGCCCAGGCCGGATATATGCTGCTCGGTCTTGTTGTGTTGAGCAATGACGGGTTTTCGGCAGTGATGATTTATTTTGTTGTCTATCTATTTATGAATCTTGGTGCATTTTATGTCGTGATGTTGCTCGCAAATAAAACTGGTAGTGAACATATCGATAACTATCGGGGAATAGGGAAACGTGCTCCGCTTCTTTCGGTAGCTCTGGCGGTGTTCCTAATCTCGTTGACTGGACTTCCGCCTACAGCGGGTTTTATCGGGAAATGGATGATTTTCCTATCGTTAATCAACGCAAAAATGATCGGTATTGCTGTGGTGGGTGTACTGAACAGTGTGGTCTCTCTTTACTATTATATCCGGATCATCCGCAATATGTTTTTGCGTGACGATCAAACCGAAACGACAGAGCCGATCCGATTCCCGCTTGCACAACAGATACTGCTGATGTCGTTATTAATCCCGACACTATATTTCGGACTTTTCTTCAATCAACTGATTGAGTTTGCACAACTGTCGGTGCAGATGTTCGGAATGAAATAAAAGAAAGAATAAGCTACTGTAAAATAAAAAATCCCGCATTGCGGGATTTTTTATTTAAACGCGTTCCTCGTCGCCCCCAAACGAATTACCATCAAATGCATTCCTCTCATCTTGTCTTTACGTGATAGCATCCTGCTCACTATAGTAGTACATTAAAGAAAATCTTACATTCTGTTGGTTGTGTGAAGGAGAACCGAATAATAAATTGGCTTTAGAGTTATTGAGACTCGGATGATTCGAACAACCATATTTACTATGAATTTTGAAACTGTACAGAGAAAATACTCATCTATACGGTGCAATGAATATGCAAACGATCAAATACGGATCCTTTGAAAGTCAGGAAGCGGACATATATTTATCCGAATCACTCTGTCTGCCAGTGGTTTGTTTGCTCCACGGTGGATTCTGGCGCATGCCGTACGGTCGTGAAGAAATGACGTCAATAGCTCAGGATTTAGTTCGGCGTGGTTTTGCAGTCTGGAATTTAGAATATCGCCGGGTGGGCGCATCGGGAGGAGGTTGGCCGGGAACTTTAGAGGATGTTGTTGCTGGTATTAATTACCTTACTGTTTTGGCGGCAGAAGGATTGAATCTCGATCTCACTCGCGTTACTTTAATTGGTCATTCCGCCGGAGGACATCTTGCGCTTTTGGCTGCAGCGAATGGTAACAAATCAAAAAATACTGTTAATTCAATACGGTTGAAACCAATTGCTGCCGTGGGACTTGCACCTGTTGTTGATCTCGAAAGAACATTTGCATTTGGTTCCGGAAAAAATGCTGTTGATGAATTTATGGGAGGAACGCCCCAGCAATACCCAGGTCGATATTTTGCTGCATCGCCAATTGCTCAAGTCCCGCTCGGTGTACAACAACTGATTATGCATGGTTCAAAGGATGAAGTGCTGCCAATCGAGCTTTCAAGAAATTATTCAAAGACAGCGATAACGGCAGGGGATATGGTAGATTTTATAGAACTACCAGGTGCGAGTCACATGGACTTCTTGGATCCCGAAAGCATGGCGCATTCGGCGCTGTGTCGTTGGCTCAGTGTCCACTCTCAATCAAAAGGAGGAATGGAAAAATAAAATAGGCGGCCCAAAAAGCTTGTAAATAAAATAACGTGTGTAAAGTTTCGATCTCACGAAATAATGCGTTATTTTTTCTTTTTCTTCTTTTCCACTCGATCTACAATTAACCGGATCCCTTCCAATACCAGCGCCGGTTCATGCTTGTTAATCACTTTTGACTGTTTCTTCATCGTCTCTGAAAACCCACCGGTGGCGATCACGATTGGATAATCATCCAATTCCTTTGAGATGCGGCGAATCATTGTCTCCATGGAATCAAGCGCGCCGTAGAGAATTCCCGCTTGCATGCTTTCGACGGTGTTCTTTCCAATTACTCGTTCCGGGAATTTCAAATCGATCTTCGGTAGCTTTGCTGCGCGGCGGTGCAATTCACCGGCAGTGGTTTCAATTCCCGCAGTGATAACGCCGCCGAGGTATTCGCCGTTTTTTGACACAACATCAAACGTTGTCGCAGTTCCAAAATCGACAATAACAATCGGTCCTTTATATTTCGCAAAACCGGCCACCGCGTTACAGAGCCGATCTGCACCGACTGCCCGCGGATCGTCATACATCACTTTCATGCCAAGATCCAGATCGGATGAGACAACAATCGGTTCGAGTGCGAAATACTTTTGGGACATTTTCACGCAGACATCGGTCAGGTTTGGAACGACCGAAGCGATGCCGATGGATGTGATTTTTTTCAGCGGAACTTTTGCGCCTTCACAGAATTGTTTCACCAGTGCGCCGAATTCATCCTCGGTCCGGGTGACATAACTGGTCACACGCCAATCTCCGAGGAGCTTGCTACCGTTGTAGATGCCGATGACAGTATGAGTGTTGCCGATGTCTATGGC
>JALNZH010000096.1 GCA_023229405.1 Bacteroidota bacterium | reverse complement strand
AAAGAAGGAATAAGTTTTTCTCTTGTATGATTTATTTTGGACAAGTATGCTTTGCAATACTATTTTGAGGAACGACCTGCCCCTATGTTTTGTGCTCGTGCGTAATTTAATTTTAGCTTCAGTAGCTGGCAAGCTGTAACCGACAAAAAGTGTATTTTCACGACGGTTGAAAATGTGTTTCATAACACTTCTGGTTACCGTCGTTAGAATGGAGACATGGTGCATTTCTGTATGTTTGTTGATAGTTGCGCGTTGTCATAAGGTCGCAATGAAATTTCTTTGATATATTCAAATGGCCACATGAGAATACTATGAATCGAAAGATTTGCACATGGTACTGTGGAATTGCAAAACGTCCCATTCTGCGGTATATTGAACTATGAAATTGGCGAATTTGTATCTATCAATATGACATTCCTTAATCCCTTCGTATTGTTTGGCTTGGCGGCTGCGGCAATCCCGATTCTGATCCATCTCTTCAATATCCGCAAACTCCGTACCATCGAGTTTAGTACCCTCACGTTTTTGAAGGTATTGAACAAGAATAAGATCCGCAGGATCAAGATCCGTCAATGGCTGTTGCTAGCATTGCGCACATTGTTGATCCTGCTGATCGTCCTTGCTTTCTCACGCCCCGCATTGCAGGGAAACTTCGGCACCGCCGGAACACGTGCCGCATCAACGCTTATTATTCTGTTGGACAATTCTGCAAGCATGGAACTACATAACGAGCAGGGAAAATTTCTATCACAGGCACAGCAAAAAGCGCTGGAGATTGTCTCCACAATGCAGGAGAACGACGAAGTCTATTTCTTGCGGTTATCCGACCTCCCACTCGCTACTACGGAAGAGGCGACGCGCGACATCAAAAAACTGACTGGACTCATTAAAGACACGGAAATCAGTTTCCGCCGGCGAACAATCGACGAAGGATTACGGCTTTCATCCCGGCTGCTTCACCAATCGAAAAATTTTAACAAAGAAGTGTATATAGTGACGGACGGACAATCATCCACTTTTTCGTCGAGTGAAACAAAACGGACAACGGAAGAACAATTGTTCGAACCGCAGGTGAAAATTTTCTACACTCAACTCTCCCGGCGCGCCGGAGAAAATATTTCCATTGAACGAACAAGCATACCGCCGTCTCTGCTGCAGGTCGGCAAACCCTTTACGCTGAATGTGGTGGTAAAAAATCACGGTACGTCCCCTGTCTCCAATCATCTGGTCACCGTCACGCTGGAAAAGAACAGAGTGATGCAGAAAAGTGTCTCTCTTGGCGTCGGCGAAAACGCGACACTCGATTTTTTAATTTCTCCTCCCCATTCCGGATTCATCTCAGGCTTTGCGGAATCGGAAGATGATGCGTTCGAACCGGACAATCGCTACTATTTCTCCCTATTCATTCCTGCACAAGTGGCCGTTGCCCTTGTTTCGGCGGAGCGGCGATATTCACAGTATATTGCGGCGGCGCTGAATGCTGCAAAAGATGTCAACCGTGCTTCGCCAATGGAGGTAACATCATATGTACCTTCACAAGTTACTTCGACCATTCTTTCACAGCACGCCGTTGTAATACTTTCGGGAGTAAAAGAACTTTCCTCCGCACAAACAGAAATTCTCAAACAATTTGTTGCAACTGGTGGAAGCGTTATATTTTTTCCCTCTGCAGATACTGCGGTCGTTGCCTATCGATATTTATCCGCCCTAGGAATATCGGAATTACATACATCACGCTCCGCAACATCGTTTGAAAAAGTCGATCTGCAATTTCCGATTTTTCAAGGAATGTTTGAGCAAGGGGTAAACAAAAATGAACTTTCTGTAGAATCACCGCATATTACATTTTCTGCATCACCTCTTGCATCATCCGCTCTGCGGCAGGTAATTTCGTTATCGAACGGAACATCGTTCCTCTGGATGCGCGAATCTGGCCGGGGAAAAATACTCGGAGTAGCGGTCCCGGCAACAACTGACTGGTCCGATCTTCCACTAAAAGGAATTTTTGTGCCGTTATTATTCCAGTCCGTATTATTTCTTTCATCTCCTGCTGTCACTGCCGAAGAACAAGTTCTGTTTGTCGGAGAACGACTGGAATTTTCTTCGATAGGATGGAAACGAAACAGTGCGGTATCGGCAGCAGCTATGAAATTTTTTGATACGGAGCGGCGTCTCATTCCGGTACAATCGTACAGCAAAGCAAATTCTGAAGGATCGTCCGTAATAATGTTTTCGCTCGAACAGACCGATCAGCCAGGCATTAATTGTGCAACGGTGCAAAACGATACGGTTGCACTGCTGCCGGTGAATATCCGCCGAGAAGAATCACGCGGTGAACTTGCGAACAATCAACAAATCGATGAAGTCTGCAAACGTTTAGGAATTGAAGCATCAGCATTTGTTTTCCTACATCCGGATTCGGATATTCAACAGACGATCTCGGAAAGCAGGTTCGGCATTGAACTGTGGCGTTACTTTTTGATTGCCGCCCTTGTTGTGGCGCTAATCGAAATGGTTATCGCCCTCGAACCAAAACAAAAAATAGCATAGCCTTTCAAAGGATTTATTACTATTGAAAATAACCTTTGTAGGGCAGTGACGCGAAATTATTATGATAGACTTAGTAAAAGAACTGCGTGAACGCGCCATGGTTGTGGGCATCGCCACAAAAAATACGACGAAGGCACAGGAAGAAGAATATCTGGATGAACTCGTCCTGTTGGCAGATACCGCCGGCGCCGACGTACTGCATAAAATCCTGCAGGTAAAAGACCGGTTCGATTCTGCATTTTATATCGGCAAAGGGAAAGTGGAACAGCTTGCCCAAATGTGCAAGGACGACGATATTTCCCTGGTCATTTTCGACGACGACCTTTCCCCCGCACAGGTGCGCAATTTGGAACAAACCATCGAACGAAAAATTTTGGACCGCAGCGGTTTGATCCTGGATATTTTCGCTTCGCGTGCAAAAACGAACGAGGCGAAAACTCAGGTCGAACTGGCGCAACTCAATTATATGCTTCCCCGCCTCACCCGCATGTGGACGCACTTATCCAAACAGTACGGAGGCATCGGCACAAAAGGTCCCGGCGAAACACAGATTGAAACCGACCGCCGAATAATTCGCGAACGGATTGCCACATTGAAAGAAAAACTGGAGAAGATCGCCACGCAGCGCACCACGCAGCGCAAGGGACGAAAAGAATTTTACAATATCTCACTCGTGGGGTACACCAATGTCGGCAAATCCACACTACTCAACACTCTTTCTGATTCTAAAGTGTTCGTGGAAAACCGGTTATTCGCCACGCTCGATCCAACCACACGTTTGGTAGCCTTAGATTCCGCCACCAGTGCAATGATTACCGATACTGTCGGTTTTATCCGGAAACTTCCACATCATCTTGTCGCGTCGTTTAAAAGTACATTGGAAGAAGTTGTCGAAGCAGACATTCTGCTACATATCATCGATCTTTCTCACCCGCAAATGGAAGAACAGATTGAAGTAGTAAAGAACACGGTGCATGATCTCGGCGCCGCGAACAAGTCGGTGATCTATGTGTTCAACAAAGTGGATGCAATCGACGACCGTTCGATGATCAAAAATCTCCAATCAACGTATGAACCGTCGGTTTTTATTTCTGCCAACCGCGGTATTAATATACTCGGTTTAAAAGAGATGATCATTTCCATGATCCATTCTTCGTTTTCCGAAATGACTTTTACTATCAGCAACTCGGATTATAAAACCATTTCCCTGCTGCACGATCTTACGGAAATTACCGATCAGCAGTACGATGAGAATGATATTATCATTACAGCTCGAGTCAGTGATAAGACAAAAGAACGGGTGGAAAAACTATTGAGCTCAATAAAAAAGTAGATTTTCAAGAGACAATTTTTTATTTTAGTGAACAATTGCCCTATCGTCTAACGGCTAAGACAGCAGACTCTGACTCTGCTTATCGAGGTTCGAATCCTTGTGGGGCAGCAGCTCTTTCAAATCCCGCTCTTGCGGGTTTTTTTATAATTTAAAATGTAACCCATCTCAGTTTACAAATACAAATTCCCCTTGACTAATTGACGCAATGCCCTTAATTTATTCGCAGAGATATCTGAAAAATCTAATATCAATGTTATTCCGAGAAGCGGAGCGACGAAAAAACTCGTTATTCCACACAATTGGAATAATAAGATTCTTCGCGAAGTTTATATTGAGCAAGGCGAATGTAATCATAATGTCAAAGGACAATCTATTTTTTCAGATGTTTCTCATATTTATTAGGGGAACATGAAGACACCGCTTAATATTCTTATTATTGATGACGAAATCGCTTTTTCAAATCTGCTCAGCATGGATTTGGAATCAGAAGGTATGTATGTTGTAAAGACAGCAAGTTCCGGTGAATTGGGAATTTCAATGATGTCCGCGGAACGTTTTGACGTTCTGCTGTTGGATTACCATATCGGCTCCATGACCGGATTGCAAGTGTTGGAATGGATGAACCAGGAAAAGATTGATACACCAGTAATCATGTTAACAGCTGCGGGCACAGAAGAGATCGCAGTAAATGCCATGAAACTGGGTGCGTACGATTATGCACGAAAAGAGCGTCTCGAACTGAACCACCTGCCAATTCTTATCAACGGAATCTACGAACGTTATCTTTTCCGGCAAGAAATGAAAGCACGCGAATTGGCACACCTGGAAGAAGAAAAGCACCAGGCTGCAGTACAAATGTTTCAAACGACGGTCCGCACTATCGCTCATCATGTAAACAATGCCCTTGCCATCATTATGCTCCGCTCCTCTTCCTACGAACGGATGGTGAAAAAAACGCTGGATCCAGCCACTGCAAATCAATTCATCCAACTTATCTCCGATTTAAGAGGTCAGGCATCGGTAATAGAATCGGTGGTCCGTTCCCTCGTAGAACTATCAAACGTAGTGTATACAAATTATGTCACTGATCAGAGCATCATCGACATCCGCAAAGAATTGGAAAAAAACCTGAAAATGATGGAAGAACAGCAAAAAATCGCAGTGTAACCTGTTTTTCACCCAAAACTACATTCTCCGTTATCTTGACATCCGCTCAAACTATTCGTATTTTTTAAAAAATTACGTACTTTTTCTTCAATCCATCCCCGAAAACTAGAGAATTTGCGGATTTCGGGGATGTGATTTTCACACTGATAGTATGAATTCACTAAACGATCGAGAAAAAACGATATTACACAATATCGTTCATAGCTATATTCAGACCGCAATTCCGGTCGGTTCTCGATTTATTGCGAAACGGCGCGATATCGGCCTGAGTCCTGCAACGATACGGAATGTGATGTCCGACTTGGAGTATCTCGGTTATCTCGGTCATCCGCACACATCTGCCGGAAGAATCCCGACCGACAAAGGTTACCGTTTTTATGTGAATGAATTGATGGAGATCGATCAGCTCAGTGAAAAAGAACAAGAATCAATCCAGACTCAGCTGCAAGGTAATATCGAAACGGACGAACTCCTGAAGATCACATCTAAGATTCTCGGCACCATCAGCCATCAGCTCAGCGTCGTTACGGCGCCGCAAATGACTTCGGGTGTGTTTGAAAAATTAGAATTATTGCAGCTCTCCAGTACCCGTTTACTGGTAATCATCTCCATTCGTACCGGCCTTGTTAAAACAATCATGATGGAGATTCATTCCGAGATTGCAAAATCAAAATTGGAACATGTAGCGCTGCTGTTAAACGAACGGTTGAGTGGATTAACGCTGAGTGATATTCGAAACACTTTCACCGAACGGATCCGGGAATATCAAAATGAAGAATCGGGACTTATCCGACTTTTCATCGAGTCTGTGGACAAACTGTTCGATGAAAACCGCAAAGAGAAGATCCATATCGGCGGAACAACCAACATCCTTTCCCAACCGGAATTCGACAATGCGAAAAATTTCAAAAGTGTGATCGAACTAATGGATAACGAGGATATCATTATCCACGTGCTGGAAACGGGAGATCCAAAAAGCGGAACAGCGAACGTGACAATCGGTGAGGAAACGAAAATCGAACATATGAAAGATTTCAGCGTTGTCACAAAAACGTACAATGTCGGCGATGTCACCGGAACGATTGGCGTGCTCGGACCGAAACGAATGGAATATTCCAAGATGATTCCGTTGGTCGATTTCGTCGCCAGTACAATCTCGGATCTGTTCGAACGCAAAAAACAATAACTCAGGATAAGCATTGTTGTTTATCCTGTTCAACAGTAACACTCAACAAAAAGGAACACTAAGGAAGTATGGCAGATCAAAATACAGAGGAACTGAAAAACGAACAGACTCAGCAGCAGGAAACACCGGAGCAACAACTGCCGCAAAAGAGCGAAGTAGAGATTGCGAACGAAGCGATCGTTGCAGTAAAGGACCAGCTGCTCCGTAAAGCGGCAGAATTCGAGAATTACAAGAAACGCACAGAACAGAACGCGCTCAATTTTGCTAAGTACGCAAGCGAAAACGTTATTCTTGACCTGCTGCCGATTATTGATGATCTCTCCCGTTCACTGAAAAGCGGAAAAGAAAAGTTGGAGAACGATCCGTTCTACAAAGGCATCGAACTTATTTTAAATAAATTTGCCAAAATTCTTGAATCCCAAGGAGTGAAATCGATCGAATCGGTCGGCAAGGAATTTAATGTCGATTTCCATGATGTGATGATGCAGGTTCCCCGAACCGATGTGGCGCCGCATGTCATCGTTGATGAGATTGAAAAGGGATATGTATTATATGATAAGGTGATTCGTCACGCGAAAGTCGTGGTGGCAATGGCACCTGTCGAAGAGGAAGTGAAGAACTAAGTATGGCAGGCAAACGAGATTATTATGAAGTGCTTGGCGTACAGCGCAACGCTTCGGCAGACGAAATAAAAAAATCATACCGCAAAATGGCGCTCCAATACCATCCAGACCGCAATCCGAACAATAAGGAAGCGGAAGAAAAATTCAAAGAAGCAGCCGAAGCGTATGAAGTTTTATCGGATCAGACGAAACGCCAGCGATACGATCAGTTCGGACATCAGGGAATGCGCGGCGGATCCGATTTCCATCAGTACCAGGATATTAACGATATCTTCTCACATTTCGGCGATATTTTCGGCGGCACCGGCGGATCGATCTTCGAAGAGATGTTCGGCGGTCAACAGCGCCGGCGTGGTCCCCGCTCGTCGGGTGAACCGGGGTCCGATCTCCGCATACGTCTAAAATTGACGCTGGAAGAAATTGCCTCCGGTGTTGAAAAAAAATTAAAAATAAAAAAATGGAAGTCGTGCGCAACATGCAGCGGTAATGGTGCGAAACCCGGTTCATCCCGATCCGCGTGCCCGCAATGTCAGGGAACTGGCGAACTGCGCCAAGTGTCCCGATCGATGTTCGGACAGTTTGTGAATATTTCTGCCTGCGCTTTCTGCGGCGGCACCGGACAGATCATCAAAGAAAAATGTCACACCTGCGACGGCGAGGGGCGCGAACAGGGCGAATCCACAATTAAGATTAACGTTCCCGCAGGCGTCAGCGAAGGAAATTACATGACGCTGCAGGGACAGGGAAATGCGGGACGCCGCGGCGGACATGCCGGGGATGTCATTGTGGAATTTACGGAAGAAAAGCACGATTCATTTATCCGGAACGGTGACGATATCATCTATACCGCACTGATCAGCTATCCCGATGCGGTGTTGGGCGCAGACATTGAGGTGCCGACATTAACCGGCAAAGCGAAACTAAAGATTGAAGCCGGAACATTGCCGGGGAAAATGCTCCGTATGAAGGATAAAGGTATCCCCCATTTGAATTCGTATGGACGCGGTGATCAATTGATACAGATTCAGATTTGGGTCCCACACAAAGTGAATTCGCGCGAGAAGGAATTGCTCAAAGAGCTGTCGGACAGTGAACATATTAATCCATCCGACGAAGAGAAGAGCAAAAGTAAAAGTTTATACGACAAAATGAAGAACGTCTTCTCATGATTAAAACTGTATGAACCTGTTCAAACGCCTGAGTGATTTTTTCGCGTTCACCAAGAACGAACAGAAAGTATTTTTGTTCCTCTCGGCAGTGCTCATGGCCGGCGTTGCTGTTAAAGCGTATAAAGCATACATTGCTCCGCCGGTGCGGACATCGTTTGATTATTCCGCATCAGATTCCGTCTTTTTCGCTCGTTCCAGTTCGGCCGTGGCGGATAGCGGCACGACAATACAAGTGCCGGCCGTCGTTAATTTGAATACTGCAACCAAAGAACAGTTGATGCTTCTGCCGGGAATCGGCGAAGCGATGGCGGAACGGATTATGCTCCATCGCCTGGAAAAAGGAAAATTCAAACGGATGGATGAACTTAAAAAAGTAAAAGGAATCGGCGAAAAGAAATATGAAAAACTTAAATCGCACATCGAGGTAAAATGAAAGGCACTGAACGGTATCTCGCATTCATCATTGAAAGCCGTCATATTACTGCGGTGGAGATCGCGCACAGTCTAAAAGGCAAAACGTTGACGGCAGCCGGTTCGTTCGATTCAGAAATTGATTTCGACAGCCCGGAAGTCTATAGTGAAGTGGGTTCTGCCGCCCGTGAAAAGATCTTCGTACGGGAAATCCAGAACTTCATGAAGCGGGTTGCAGCCGGCGCACATTTCTTTTCATTCGGTTTGAATACTCGCATGGCTATGCTTCAACAAATCCCTGTCGAAGCGTCATTAACCGATGAGGAGTTCAATATCCATCTTCATTGGGAATTACAAAACTATTATCCCGATGCGATGCCGAATCAATATGTCATTCAACCCTATGCGCTGGTCGGTGATGACGGCGTTGCCGGTTCTAACGCCATGATTATCTCCGTGAAAAAATCGTTTGTCAATTTTTTGAACAATGTCTGCCATGAACTGCATGGCTCCATGCACATTTTAGACATCGACCAGTTCTGCGCCGAAGGGGCGTTGTTGTATAATTATCCGCATCTCACTTCCAAACGGACGGCAGTAATCGGAGTGGACGAAGAAACACTCGACGTGGGTCTGTTGGTGAATGGCAAGAACTCTGATATCAGAACGATGCGTTGGAGCAAAGATTTGAGTGTCATCGACAAATACGCCCGGGAAAAAGGGGCAGAGGTCATCTATTGTCACGGCCGTTTGGTTACTCAGCGGTTGATAGACCAGTTAAAAAATATCTCTCCCATCGATGTCGAATTAGCCGATCCGTTCCGCAAGGTTGCTCTTCCACCATCGATAAAAGGAGTCGACGAAATCAAAATGCGTCGGCAGGAATATACAGCGGCGGTAGGCTTGGCTGTGCGGGAAGAAGAATGAGGGTGATCGCCGGGAAATATAAAGGTCGCAAACTGGAGACGGTTGGTGATAACTCCGTCCGCCCTGCTACGGACAAAGTAAAAGGTGCCATCTTTAATGTGCTACAATCCCGCGTGGATTGGACAACAGCACGGGTGTTGGATTTGTATGCAGGCAGCGGAGGCGTCGGCATTGAAGCGCTGAGCCGTGGTGCCAGAAATTGCATCTTTGTGGAAAAGAGCAGGAACGTGCTAAACTTCCTGAAAGCGAATATTGAAACGATCGGTGCAGGAAATGATGCGAATGTCATCTACGGTAATGTGGAGACATTCCTCGAATCGACCCGGACAAAATATACCGTGATCTTCGCCAACCCGCCGTATGCACTGGAAGCACTGAAACTAATTCCCAACACAATCTTTCAAAAGGATATTGTGGCGGAAGACGGATATCTGATCATCGAACATCGCACACGATATGAATTTGCGAATAACGGATTGTGGGACGTTGTTGTTCAAAAAACGTACGGAAACACCGTTGTCTCCTTTTTCCAGCACAAGAAGAGTATCGCATGAGAATTGCAATTTATCCCGGTACATTTGATCCGATCACCAACGGACATCTGGACATTATAGAACGCGCAATACAATTATTCGACAAAGTAATTGTGACTGTCGCCGTGAACTCATCGAAAACACCGATGTTCACTGGAGAAGAGCGTGTGGAACTGATTCAATCGATCCTGAAACAGAAACGCTTTAAGAATGTATCTGTGGAGCGCTTCAACGGATTGCTTGTGTCATTCGCCAAAAAGAAGAACGCAGTCGCGATCATCCGCGGCCTGCGGGCTATTTCGGATTTCGAATACGAGTTTCAGATGGCATTGATGAATAGAAAACAGTCGAACGCGATCGCCACCGTTTTCCTGATGCCCCATGAGAAATACACATATTTGAACTCCAGTATCGTTCGCGAGATCGCCCGGTTGGACGGCAATTTTAAAGATTTTGTCCATCCCATCGTGTTCCGCGCATTGAAGAAAAAACTGAGTCTATAAAAACATCCGTCCGCCGTCCACATTCTACTGCACCGCATTTGGCGGATGGTATTACCACTGAAAGGATCGAAGAAATCGTGAAGTCGTTATCGAAAAAAGTTGCACAAGCTGAAGCCTCCCAAACACTGGCGTTGACCGCCCTTGCTAAAAAACTGAAAGCAGAAGGCATTGATGTTGTTTCGTTGACCGCCGGAGAACCGGATTTTCCCACACCACGTCATATTAAAGATGCGGCAATTAAAGCCATTGAAGAGAATTTCACAAAATATACCATAAACGCCGGAATTCCGGAACTCCGTACGGCGATTGTTGAAAAACTGAAACGCGACAACAACGTAAATGTCACCGCATCGCAGATACTCGTTTCGAACGGTGCGAAACATTCCATCTTTAATGCGCTACAGGCTATCTGCAATAAAGGGGATGAAGTAATTATCCCTGCACCGTACTGGGTCAGCTATCCCGAAATGGTGAAACTGGTAGACGGTGTGCCGGTAGTATTGAAGACAACGGAAAAAACAGATTTTAAAATTACCGCAACTCAATTGAAACGAGCGATCACGAAAAAAACAAAAGCGCTGATCCTCTGCTCCCCCTCCAATCCGACCGGTTCTGTGTATACACCGGACGAATTACGGGCAATTAGCAAAGTAATTGAATCAACTGGCATTTTTGTCATCGCAGACGAGATTTACGAAAAAGTGATCTACGACGGCGCTATTCATTTTTCCCTCGGCTCTGTTCCGGAAATCAGCCATCTCGTTATCACTGTCAACGGTGTATCAAAAGCGTATGCAATGACCGGCTGGC
>JALNZH010000095.1 GCA_023229405.1 Bacteroidota bacterium | reverse complement strand
GTGATGTGCTCGATCCGCTGAACGAAGAAGTACTCGATCTTAACTGGAAAATCCGTGAAGCACAAACCAGGCAGAACGAAGAGCATATTGCAAAAAGAAAACAACAGATCGAAGAGGAGAAGAAGAAGGAAGAATCGATTCAGGCTTCCGTGATAAAAAGTCTGGCAAAGGCAAAAGAGTACCTCGAACAGAAAAAGTTCAACGAATCGCTCCGGGTCATCACCCAGGCGTATTTTATCGATCCCTCGAACGAGGATGTGATCACGCTGGAGAAACAGATCATGATCGAAGAAGAGGAATCGCTGCGAACGGAAGAGGAGGATCGAAAACGGCTAGAAGAAGTACGGCTGCGCCGCCAGGAGGCGGAATTGCATCGACTTGCTATCGAGCAGCAGAAGCGAGAACAGATCCGTGAACGGGTTGAAACCGAAGCGAAACTCCTGCGGGATGAGGAAGAAGTATTGTTGTTTCTCTCCAAAGCGCGAGGGCATGTTAGTCAAGGAAGTTTTGACGAGGCATTGTCTCAAATTGCCAAAGCGTTCAAAATAAATCCGTTCAATGCTGAGATCGCAAAACTACAACGCGAAATCCTCGATTCCCAGAAAAAAGCTAAACAGATGAAGCGGTCGTCATCGCTTCCGATTATCGATCCGATAGATTCCGGTAATGAAGCAACGATTGCGATTATTAATCAGCATCAACAAAAAGCAAAAAATCTTCGATCCACTTTGAACTTTAAAGAAGCATTGGATGAAATTGCGCAGGCATACCGGCTCGATCCTCTGAATGAGGAACTATTCGCATTAGAAGGTGAGATTCAGCAGGAATTCTTGAAATACGAAGAGGAACAACAGAAGGAAGAGGAATCTTCGAAGAAAAACCAGGGCATTAAAAAGAGCCTGGCAATGGCACGCGAAGCCCTTTCCCGCGAATCATACGCTGAGGCATTGGGATGGGTCGATTATGCCATGAGTTTCGATATGCAGCGGTATGAAACGTTGCAAATGAGGGATGAGATTGAACGGGCCCAGCGGAAGTTGGAAGAACAAAAAGCGAACGAAGACAAGGAATTGGTAATCCAGTTCCATTTAAGCAAAGCAATGGAATTTATCTCGGAAAATAGGATGTTTGAGGCCATTTTCGAAGTAGATCTTGCACTCCGGCTTAATCCGAATCATACCGGGGCAGTGGCATTACGGAAAAGATTGAGTGAAACACGCGGAGAATCCGTTTCGGTCTGAGTTTCCGTTAAAAATTTCTAATCAATTGTCTTGTTGACATCCATCACTTAATTTTTTACCATACTATAGAAATTACTCGGAGAATTCCTACACACTCATGGCAGTTCAGCAGGAAAATACATCGTTACCCGCTTCCGAACGTATGAAGGAAGTTGCCCTTCTTTTAAAACAGGCCGATAAGCTTGTGAAAGAGGGGGATCTTGCGACCGCGTTGGAATTGATCGCGAAAGCCCGGTCATACGATTCGCGTCATTTGTATGCCCTGGCATATGAAGAACGTGTCCGAACATTATTGAATGCAAAGCAGGCGGAAGAGGCGAAAAAAAGAACAAACCAGCCAACAGTTCCGGCATCATCTACAACGCCGGCAGAACCGACGGCAGAACAGAAGATTGCCCCATCACTCCAGCATCTCTCCAATCTCGCAATAATCGAAGCGCAGCACAGTGCTGCGGTTGCCGCACAGCAAGAGCAGGCGGTCGAACTCCATAAAAAAGAAGAAGAAGCGAAGACAAAAAATGATGAGATGCGCCGTACAGCCATCGAATCAAAAATTGCCGCATTCCTTACCCGCGCCAACGGTTATTTTTTGAGAAAAGAATACGGCCGTGCGTTAGACGAAATTGCCCGCGCCTATCTACTCGATCCCATCAACGACAAGATACATGCGCTGGAAGATACCATCCGAAAAGCGCAGGAAGATTCACGCCGCGATGAAGAAGCGGAACGCCAGCGGAAGATGGAAGAAGACCGCTTGAAACGTCAGGAACTTCTGAAATCGCAGACGCAACAGTACCAGAAGGAAAAAGAAGAGAAGGTTAAACGGGAAGAACAGGAACGCAAACGAGCTCAGGAAGAAAAAGTTAAACAATACCTGCAGCATGTGAATGAACTCTTTCATGCCGGCAAATTGGACGAAGCACTGAGTGAACTGGCGTTCGTCATTGTTATTGATCCGCTGAACGAAGAAGTTCTGCGTTTGGAACAGCGTATTCTGGAGATGCAAGAGAAACAACAGCAGCTGCAATTAGAACAGTACCAGCGTCAGTTGGAAGAGCGGCAGAAAAAACGGGAAGCAATCGTTACAACGATTCGAAAACACATTGCCAATGCGGAACAACTGGCGAGACAACAAAAATTTACCGATGCGCTCCGGACGATCACACGGGCAACAGTACTCGATCCTATCAACGATGAATTGCAGGAGTGCGAACGCCGGGTGCTGGCCTTACAGGAAGAACATTTTCGGCTTGAAGAAGAGAGCAAACGCGAATTACAGGACCAGATTCGCCGACAACAGGAAGAGGAAATTCGTCGTTTAGAAACAACAGACCGGAAACGGGTGCTGGAAGGGGAAAGTGAAGAAGTGCTGGCGCGGCAGCGTGCGGATAAAGAAAAAATTCAATCGTATCTTGACCGGGCGAAAAAATATCTCGGCGAACGGCAATTTGAAGTGGCGCTGGGAGAAGTAGCGCTCGCGTTTATTATCAATCCGTTCGACAATGATGTGAAGAAGGTGGAACAAGAGATTCTCGTTGAACGCGAAGCGCATCAGGAAATGCATCAGAATATGTTGCAACAATCGTTGCGCGATGAACTAAAGAGTAAAAGCGATGCAGATGCAAAAATTCAGATGCATCTGGCGGAAGCGGAACGTCTCCGATCACTGCGCCAGTTCAGCAAGGCATTTAACGAAGTGGCAAAAGCGTTCATCCTTGATCCGCTGAATCTGGATATCCAGTCGTTTGAACAGCAATTGCAGGTGGAATTCGATACGTTCCTTTCCGAAGAGCATACGCGCCGCACAAATGACGAAAAGAATAAAATTATTGACCGGTACATCCAACATGCAACGGAATTCCTGGAACGTGATCTGTTCGAAGAGGCATTATCCGAAGTGAACAGCGGTTTAACGGAGGACGAACATCATCACGACTTGCTGGTGTTGAAACAAAAAATTACTTTCACAATGGAACATAGGAAGGTGCAGCAGAAGGAAGAGGCGCGGAACCTAGAAATTCAAAAACTGTTGGTGGTGGCAAGAGAATATTTGACTGTCGAAAAATTCGAAGAAGCAAACATCGCCGTACAAAAAGCGTTAGAATTCGATCCGACCCGGGCTGAATCGTTGTCGTTGTTGGAGGATATTGAGTCTGTTCTTGCGCAATCCTTCGATCTGAAACAATCGACTGTCCGCGAAGAAAAAGTGTCGCGCTACATGGCTCAGGCACAAAGTTATCTCATGTCCAATGTTTTGGATAAAGCGTTGGTGGAGATCCTTTCCGGATTGGTGATTGATCCTTCCAATGAAGAATTACTGAAACTGGAACAGCGTGTCACTGCGCTGCATGATGCAAAACTCTCCAGCCTGCAATCCACCGGCATCTCTTCGTCGTCTGCGCAGCCGCGCATATCCAAAGAGGAGCAGGATCGCCTCATCCGAATTCATATCCGTGTGGCCAGCGAGTTCCGCTCCCAAAAGGAATATGCGAAAGCGCTGGATGAAATTGCCCATGGTCTTACCGTGGATATGCAGAATGTTGAATTGTTGGGACTGGACGGCGACATCCGTACCGAACAAGCAGACCACGATTTAAAATCTGCTCAGGGTCTGAAATTGATCTATTCCAGCGGACAAGCGACCGGCTGATGAGTATCGACTCGCTCACAACGTTGCTTCGTGAAGCGCAGCACGAAGTACACCGCCACCAATACACCCACGCATTGAAGATCATCCGCGATGCGAAGATTTTCGACCTTCACAATATTTACCTTTCCGCACTTGAGCATTTTGTCACAAAACTGCCGTATCCGTCTTCATCGGATTTTACCGAAGAACGTTCCATGGAAAACGAACATATCCTTTCGTTGCTGATTGACCGCGCCATCAATGATCGGACACGCAGGGAAACGAAGCGTTCGGACGGATTGGTGATGCCGGATGAACGGACATTGATGCTTGAAAAGATCAAAAACCTGTATTTTCAGCGAACCGATCAATTTATTGAGGCGAAAGAATTTGGAAGAGCGCTTGAGGAAATCCAGAGGATTTATTTTTTCGATCCGCTGAACATTGTTGCGAAGGAATACCAGCAGAAGATCGGTCAATTAGCGGAATTGCATAAGAAATAACAGGGCTCACGGCAACGAATAGAAAAAATGTAGGCTCCAAATTTCACTGCGCGAATTCTCAATTTTTAGCCCAATCCCTATCCTTCCACTTTCACACGTTCCAATTTCCCACTTGGTATCGCAGGTAATCAACAACATACCTACGGCTCTGTGCGTTCAGTTGTCAGGCAACAGTGGGCAGCACCAAGTATCCTGTATCTTCATGGTCTGTCTTTAAAACAGTAATTCCACGAAAGAATAAAATTTCTCCCGTGGAATTGTTATATAACCGCTGGTACTCTTTGTTTATTTCGCGATAGAGACAAGTTTTGCAAGCGACCTGATCGTTTTCGGATCCAACGAAAAAGATTTCACATCAATCTTTTCATTATTCATATCCCGGAAGTATAACAAACCCCTCACCGTCCGGGCGCTGGTCATGTTCTCAACCATCTGTTTATTCCCCACGACGACAAACTTTAACACATGCTTTGCATCCCGTTCATTACGAAATCCCGTTTTTTGCACCTTTAATTCGGTGGTCGGTTTTCCATCAATGATAAATTGCATGTGAGTGTTGGCGGGAAGTTGCGGTTTTAATGCGGCGTTAAAAATTCCTATCTCTTCAAATCGGAAGGCAAACAAGGGATCTCGACCCTGACGGATCTCGAAATCTGGAATAAAGACCAGTTCATAACCCAGCAGTCCCTGGGTGGAAAGTTTGTGTTGTACGCTCAGAGGCGTAGAAAAGGACATCCAGTGATCCGGACCGTGTTCTTGGATGGCATGGATGTCGTCGTCTTGAGCAATGCCGATCGTCAGTACGAACATAAGGGATAGCACAATTTTTGCATACGTCATTGTCGTTTCTCCATTTTCCTTCAAAGAGTGCTCTTAAAGTACGGATTTTACTATAGATTGTAAAGAAGTCGGCCTGTTTTTTCTTGGCATTGTAACGATTAGTTTTCGTAACTTACCAATGATACCGTCGTAACACAGAGACATTTTTTACATAATCATCAATGAAATTTCGTTTTCCACAACATCAACTCTATCGAATCGCAGCGGCAACGGTGTTTCTTATCCTGTTTGTTGAAGCGATCGTGACGTTCTATGGATTTTTTAGAACTCCGACGGACGAAAACATCTTCCGCAATCCTCCCTCGCGGTTTATGGTAGTGAAAAGTTTTCGCGGATTCATGATGGGACAGCGCCCGTTTGCCGGTACACAACAAAACAGAGGAGCAATTTCCGATGATTCGGTGCGCACCGGCGATCTGATTATTTCTATCAATAACGGCGCCGTGAAAACAATGAAGGATGCGATGGAGGCGATTGATCACAGTCCTCAAGCCGAGATCCGATTTGAAGTGTTGCGTCCCTCCATGAATACGGTTTTAACATTCACAGCATCTCGTTCCTCGTTGCAAGATCAATTTCTGGTGTTACTACCAATCTACGTGTACGTCACGGACGTCCTCCCGGGCGGAGCTTCAGATCGGGGTGGAATGAAAGTAGGTGATCTGATTCTGCGGATTAACGAACAGGAATTTGTCGACATGTTCGAAGCTGACAGGATCCTGCGGCTTGGCCAGATCGGGAAATCGCTGAAATATGAAGTGTTGCGGAACAATCATTTTGTTGAACTGAATATTGTCTTGGCAAAATTCGGTATTCCAATTGCTCTGCTGGCCTTCACGCTCGGCGGCATGATATGGATGCTTATTGGAATCTTTATTGCCGCCTCCCGTCCGAAATTGGTCGCTGCGCGATTAATCGGAGTTGCTTTTATCCTTATAGGATTTATTCTGGCAACGCTACTTTTGGCAGGGCGTGATTTTATTGTGACGCCGGAAGTATTTATACGCCGGGCGATGATTATTGCTTCATACATCATCGGCACAGCGTTGATGTTTCATTCCATGCATTATTTCCCTCTTGAACGAACTGACTTGATCGAACGGAAATGGATCGGTCGCGGGTATTATATTGTTTCTGCTTTATCTGCGGGACTAAATATTCTTTTTAATTCCATACTGCCATTATTGTTGATAGTGCTCTATGGCATCGGCGTTATGGTGATCTATCGTAAAGGGGCGTCACCAGAATATCGGCGGTATAACAATATTATGAAATGGACCGGGTACGGCGTCGGTGTTGCCGTCGCGCTGGTTTCGTGGATATTCTTCAATTCAATTCAAACAGTCGGTCTTGGATTCATCGGCGGTATATTACTGGCGTTACCGTTCTCATATCTCTATACTATAGCGCGGTACAGACTGCTGGATATGAAATTCCGCGTACGCCGGAATACGCAATACAGTATTGTCACAATCATCTGGGGTGGGGCCGTCTTTTACGGACTTGTGTGGTGTTTCTTCCAGCTTCCCATGCTCGATTTGCCGAAAGCGAATATTGTCTTCACCGGCACTGCCATCGAAATCAACGATGCGCCGGAATTAGCCAACCAACGCGGTACCTCTGAACGTGTGATGCAGATGGCGCTGGCGATTGCACTTACCTTCGCGATACTCCGGATGCGTATCGTCGGCCAAAAATTCATCGATAAAAAATATTTTCGTCAGCAGTACGACTACCGGAAAGCTTCGTTCGAATTGGGGGAAGTGCTTGCCTCCACTCTTAGTGCGGAGGAACTTGCAAAAGGACTCGTGCAAAAACTGAGCGAATTGATGAAGCTGAAACGAGTCGGCGTACTGTTTTTCCGCGATGAAAAAAGCTGCTCCTGTCTTTCTGCACAGGGATTCGACGGCACGGAGTGGGAGCAGTTCTGTATCTCTCATGAGCAGGAACTCATCGGAAGCATTGTACAGTTCGATAATGAATTCCGTATCGACTATCTGCCTGCACAGTTAAAGGATGAATTTCACCGTGAAGGATTCCACTACGGTATTCCGATCCGGTCCAAAGAGAAACTGATCGGGGTACTGTTGGTCGGAGAAAAACAGTCGGAGACAACATTTCAACAGGAAGATCTTGCATTCCTTTCTTCGACAGCGAAACAAGCATCGGTGGCGATCGAAAATGCATTTTTGTATGAACAACTGGCGGAGAAGGAGCGAATGAAACACGAGCTGCAGATTGCCCGGAAGATTCAGCTCGACTCTCTTCCTCAAACGACGCCATCTGTACACGGACTTGATATCTCGGGCACTTCTATTCCGGCGATGGAAGTCGGCGGAGACTTTTTTGACTATCTCTCCAATGGGAACGGCAAGATCACAGTGGTGATCGGCGATGTGAGCGGGAAGGGGACATCCGCAGCGCTCTATATGTCCAAAGTGCAGGGTATTCTCCGGTCGCTGCACGGATTCGAACTGCCGCCGAAAGATCTGTTCAACCGTGCAAACAAACTTCTTTGCAAGGATCTGGAAAAACGTTCGTTTGTTACGGTACTTGGTGCGGAATTTAATACGGAAAAGAAAACAATTTCCGTGTCGCGGGCAGGTCATCTTCCGCTCTGGCATTACAACTCGGTATCGGGCACGGTGTCCAAGGTGTTGCCGCGCGGATTGGGATTAGGATTGAACGATGCATCGGTGTTTACTACGGAAATGGAAGAACGGAAAGTTTCCTATCACGCCGGAGACATTTTTCTTTTCGCAACAGATGGAGTCACCGAAGCGCACAACGCGCACGGCGATTTCGGAGAAGAGCGTCTTTTGAATATTCTGCAATCTTATTACAATGAATCCGCTTTATCCATTCAAACCAAATTGTTAGAAGATCTTTCCGAATTTGTAGGCGATCGTGAACAGCACGACGATCAAACAATCGTCGTCGTTAAGGCGGTATAATTCAATTGTTCACCAGGGGTGTTTTTAAGCGGTACCATTTTTACGTAAAGAAATACCCCCTTGCCTTCATCAAAAAATAGTATTAACCAGCGGAGAAATCTGAAAACGAAGGAACAATTGCTTCGTCTGCCTTGCCGACTGGCAGGTCGTCCCGTACAACAGGACTCCTCGCAATGACCTACCCTTTTTGAGATGGACTCTAATTATCTTTACATCTTCCATATTTAAAACAACAATTCCACGAGCGTATTATTTTTCTCGTAGAATTGTTGTGACACCGTCATTCAATTTAGCAATTTTACATTTTCAAAATTACCAAATTCCAAGTAGCGCTAACGGGAATCGAACCCGTGTTTAAGCCTTGAGAGGGCTCCGTCCTAGCCGCTAGACGATAGCGCCGTAATTTCAACTGCACCATAATTTACGAAAGACTTGGACTTGGTGCAAATGGAAATTGGTTTCACTATTCCTCAATGTTTGGTGTGCAATCGAACGCGGCAATTATAAAAAAATCCCCGTATCATTTTAGAGAGAGTGTCATATACTATCATTGCTGTTCAAAATAAAACCCTTATTGACAAAAATTTATCGAAACAAATGAATTTATGGAAGATATTTTATGTTGACGAAAAGTAAGCCCTCCCCTACATTTCTTACAGTGTTGGATGAGATGTGGATGGGAGCGAAATTTTGGATGAGTAAGCGAATGGGGTTCATCGCGTGCGTTAAAAAAATAACTATGAGTTTGCCGACGTTTTTTTCATTTTGATCGGCATCCCGCAGAGTGGGACGTTTGCTTCTTTTCTTGTGCCGCCTTGAAATGTTTAATTCGTGCACGGCATTCCTTTGGAATTCCGTCAAGAAAAGAAGAGAATGAAGAATCTTGTTGTTTCTTTCAATGTATTTTGGACAAATCTGAAATATACTATAAATTTGAAACTGAGTGCCATTGAATTGGCATTACCAACGAGACGTTGCTAGCGAGATAATTGCCAAAGCATTATAAAAACAATACCTTCTACCACTTATTTTTGAAGAAATATCATGACAAAAAACAGAATGCTTTTCGTTGTATGTGTTGTTGTAACTTTTTGTTTGGGAATACAATGTAAAAAAGAACCTCCAATTAATCCTCCGGATAGTTCCAAATCCGAAATAGTAATATCATTGTTCGATACAACCTGCACAGAAGCCTGGATACGGTTGCAAACAAAAAATCTTGCTGTTCCTCATGATTACAAGCTGTACAGAGACAGCGACCTTGTGTATGCAGGACGAGTATACACCAATGATACAACCGTCATCGATACATCATTGTTGCCGCAACGCAATTATCATTATATGGCATATCGAATTGACGGTGGTGTCATAAAAGATTCGAGTGCTGTGTTACCGGTAAACTCCATGGATACAACGAGCCATGAATTTATTTGGAGCGTAGAGACCATTGGGTATCACTACAGTATTATTAGAGATGTAGCAATTGTGAATGATACATTGGCCTATGCTGTGGGACATTTCTATGCGAGTGCTGATACGGCGATCGGAAACCAAGTTCCTTATAACGTAGCATGCTGGAACGGGGTAAAGTGGGAGTTGATGAGGGTGATGGTGGAAACACGCCAGATCCCCCCAAATCCGCCGCATTATTATTGGCCGGACGAGATATTTGGGATTTTTGCATTTTCACCGAATGAAATTATTCTGGCCACTCAGGGACAGTTTATTAAATGGGACGGAATAAGTGAAAAAGGAAGTGAATATGTGTATATGCCGAATACCTCGGTTCAAACCGTGTGGGGAACGACTCCTAAAAATGTATTTGGCGCAGGATATTCTGGCTCTTTCGTTCGTTACGACGGCACAACATGGACAAAGTACGACAGTTTGACGAATACTACATTAACCGATATTTATGGCACGCGGGATGGAAAAGAAGTGTGGGCAACGGGGTATAATTTTGATGGACGTAGTGCGGTGGTACGATGGTCCGAAGGTAATTTAGAAAAAATATTTTCGGAAATGGATGGCTCAGCAAAGCAATCATCTTTTTTAAGCGGTTATCTCCCGTCGTTATGGATTGATAAATCAAAAATATATTTATCAAGTTCCATGGGATACATCATGACGTACTCGCTTATTACGAAGACACCTAAAGCAGCAGCGGTACGATTGCAATATTTTCCGTATGCAATACGAGGCTCCGGGTGCAATAACATTATCGTTGCCTGTGACAGGGCAGTGCTATATCATTTTAACGGATCAACATGGAAAACGATCAATCAATTTAACAACATCAACCATCGTTTATTTTCAATATCATTCCACAAACGATTAATCATCACAAGCGGACGGACCTTAACAAACTCAGGTCAAAGTGCATTGGTAATTATCGGCAAAAAACTTTAACAAAAAACGGAGGTTACATTAAAATTCAAAATAGCATTTTTACTTCATCCATTTCAATTTCAGCACCTCCCACTCCTCAAGTAAATATTAAGCATCCCCAAAGAGATAATCTATCCTTTGGCGACCTTTGCTTCATACCTTAGTAAATTACCTCAAACGATAATCGAAATACGTAAACGCGTTATTGTTGATTCCATTGCGTTTAGTTTAATTGCAAACATGTCCGAGGTAGCTAATAATACTGAGTGGAAGAAAAGAATGGTGCAGATTCTTTCGCTTGATCCTATTAATCGTAAACGGGTGTTGAAGATCTTATTGGATCATGCGGATGAGTGTGGAATGTCGGATGATTCTCAGGGTATGCTGAGAGAATGTGGCGATGATCTTAAGGCAGCCATGTATTTGAAGCGGTTGAAAAAATATTTATCATCGAACCTCCAAAAAAATAGATTTCTTGGATATTTGTATGTGATGGAATGTGCCTCAATTGCTAAGAATGCCTCTAAAGTCAATTGAATTATTGAGGATATCGTATTTACGTTATTGATTAAATATTATGAGACTTCTGAATAATTGAGTAAAAAGCATATTTTAGTACCATCTCTTTCGATGAAGTATTATATTCGTAATGCACAACAGGAAGAGCATAACATGACGCCAGTAAAACGAACA
>JALNZH010000094.1 GCA_023229405.1 Bacteroidota bacterium | reverse complement strand
TACCGCTGGCGTTGGTTGTTGCCATCGATGTAGAAAGGTACTCACCACCGCCGACTGTTTTAATCATCGTAAAGGTTAGTGGAATACCGGGTGAAGGAATGTCATTTGCATCGAGCACTTGAACATTCACCGTATCTGAAGTCGGTGATCCAGCTCCATTAACAACTAACGGACCAATAGTGGTTGTATCCATCGTAATTGAACCCACTTTTCCTCCTGCCGATCCTTGCGCAACAAGGTGACCGACAATGGTCTTTTTCTTGTTTCCATTGGGTCCGGAAACTTCGATATCCAACAGCAGTTTTACATCTCTATCAAGATTCTTTGTCCGTTTATCGGCAACGCTGATATTGAATTTCGTATAATTTTTATCGTCCGTATCCGGAATCGTATTTAGAACATTTCCGGATAACACCGCACCTGTAGTATCAAGCCCGACTCCGGTTATTTTTACCGTCGTCCCTTCCGACATCGGATTGCCATTCCCATCGGCAACCGTAATTTGAATTTCTTTCGGTGTAACAGGATCGACGGTAAATGTATCAATCGTAGAAGTAATAATCGGTGCACCAGAGAAGACGATATTCACACTCTTCCTTATAACAGAAGTTGCCGCATCTGATTCCAGTTTCCCGAGCGATTTCGACAACCCAGATTTTGAACGGAGCGGTTTTACAATCACCGATTCATCCATGCGTTGAACTCCGGTGGTTGTTAATGTTGATGTTCCTACCTGCGCCGTTACAACTGCAATTCCGCCTGCCAATGTTTGATTCCCTGTCACCATTCCTACGGAGACCAATCCTGTATTCGACGTCGCTGCCGCAGGTTGAATAATACCGCCGGTGGTGCTAAAGTACACCACTGTTCCAGTTTGGACAGGATTGCCAAACGTATCACCAAGAACAGCCGTAATAGTATTGGAAAGATTTAATTGCACTCCTGCTGGCAAATTCAATTTTTGAGTACTTAACGTAAATCTGCTAATCACCGGTTGTCCGCCGGAAACTGAAATCTGCACCGGAGTCGATTTCACCGTGCCAGATTTTGCCGTCACTAAAATGATACCGGATTTCGTTCCTGATGTAAGGTTTATTGTCACTCTTCCATTATTCGGATCTGTTTTTACTGTCGAAGGATTAATCCGTGCGCCGACAGTATCTCCTTGCATTGTTATCGTGATATCTGCTGCATTCGAGCCGTCAATCGCATTCCCCAGCGAATCTTTTGCTTCAAAGATCAAGATAGCACTTTCATTACCTCCTCCGCCTTTTACGGACAATGATGTTGTGGATGCCGAAACTAAATTCAACGAAGCGATCGATCCAGTCTTAATTAAAAACGATTTAATATCAGATTTGATTGACGTTTCTCCGGTATTATACGACGCCTGCACCTGAATAAGTCCGGATCGAATACCGCTATGGAATGTCACCGAAGCAATACCACTGGCATTTGTGGTTGCGGTTGATGAAGAAAGATATTCGCCGCCACCGACTGTTTTTACCATTTCAAATGTTAACGGGATACCTGCCGACGGTTTATTGTCGGAATCAAGTACTAACGCCTTAACAAGTCCCGTAGTCGGGGTACCCGCCCCATTAACTACAAGAGGTCCGATGGCCGTTGTATCCATCGTAATTGAACCCACTTTTCCTCCTGCCGATCCTTGCGCAACAAGGTGACCAACAATGGTCTTTTTCTTGTTTCCATTGGGTCCCGATACTTCAATGTCCAAAAGAAGTTTAACATCTTTATCGAGATTCTTCGTCCGCTTATCTGCGACGCTGATGTTAAATTTGGTATAGTTCTTATCATCAGTGTCGGGTATCGTCATCAGAGTATTCCCAGACAATACTGCTCCCGTAGTATCAAGTCCGACACCTGTCACTTTCACAATTGTCCCCTCAGACATCGGATTGCCGTTTATGTCGGCAACGGTAATCTGTATATCTTTGGGATTCGCTGGATCTACGTTAAATAATGTATCCGAAGATGTAATTATCGGCGCACCTGAGAAAACAATATTAACACTTTTCTTGATTACCGAAGATGCCTTTTCTGATTCCAGTTTCTCAAGCGATTTTGTTGCTAATTTTGATCGCAGCGGTTTTACAATCACTGACTCATCGATAATTTGCACACCAGTGGTTGTCGATGATGATGTTCCGACACTTGCCGTCACTGTTGCAATACCGACTGGCGGGAATGGATTTCCTGTTACCAATCCAACAGAAACTAATCCCGTGTTGGATGTTGCTGCTGCCGGTTGGATAATTCCGCCGTTGGTACTGAAATATACAACTGTTCCTGTCTGCACAGGATTACCAAACGTATCACCAAGCACTGCGGTGATGGTGTTAGAAAGATTCAATTGAACACCAGCAGGTAAATTCACTTTCTGCGTGCTT
Organism: Bacteroidota bacterium; assembly: GCA_023229405.1. Taxonomy (GTDB): domain Bacteria; phylum Bacteroidota; class Ignavibacteria; order UBA10030; family UBA8401; genus UBA8401. The sequence goes on along the minus strand of JALNZH010000094.1, from coordinate 8,897 downwards.
AATGTAAACCGGCTAATGACAGGTTGTCCTCCAGAAACTGAAATCTGAACCGGATTTGATTTCACTGTTCCTGATTTTGCCGTCGCAGTGACCAAAATAATTCCTGATTTTTTCCCTGCGGTAAGATTTATTGTCACTCTTCCATTATTCGGATCTGTTTTTACTATGGAAGGATTAACCCGTGCTTCTGAGGTATCTCCCTGCATTGTTATCGTAATGTTCGCCGCATTCGGTCCATCAATTGCATTTCCCAGTGAATCTTTCGCTTCAAAGATCAAGATAGCACTTTCATTACCTCCACCGCCTTTTACGGACAGCGATGTGGTGGATGCCGAGACTAAATTTAATGATGCTATCGATCCGGTTTTGATGTAAAAAGATTTGAGATCCGATTTTATCGATGATTCATTCTTATTGTAGGAAGCCTGTATCTGAACAAGACCGGCACGGATACCGCTATGGATTCCAACTGTTGCGATACCGCTGGTATTGGTAGTTGCAGAAAGTTTGGAAAGGTACTCGCCGCCGCCAACCGTTTTTACAATTTCAAATGTTACAGGAATCCCCGCAGACAGATTATTGTTGGCATCACGCACCCGCACTCTTACCGAATCCACTGTTTTCCCGCCGGCCCCGTTCACCACGAGCGTATCGACGGTAGTGGTTACCATCGCAAGTGATCCGACTTTTCCTCCACCGGAACCTGCTGATTCAAGAGATGTCCAGTACGTTTCTTTCAGATTCCCGTTTTCTCCTGTTACTTCAAACGTAATTCCTACCGGAATGTTGAGCTCAAGATTCTTTGTCCGATTGTCCTTTAACGTGATGCTGAATTTTGTAAATGTTGAATCATAGGTATCCACCATCGTATACAGCACATCACCGGACAAATCAGCGCCCAAAGTATCGAAACCGACACCGGTCACTTTGATTGTCGTCCCTTGCGACATCGGATTTCCATTTGAGTCCGCAACAGTAAAGCGGATTGTTTTCGTGCTGAGATGAGGAATGGTGGATAAAGCATCAAGCAATTTCACGATGGGGCTGCCGGAAAATAATACACCGACTTTTTTTTGAATTGTCGCCATTGGAGCATTCGACCGGGTAATTTTCGAAGTCAGAGTTGCTGCCGAGCTTTTTTTATTCTTCAGTCCTTTGATAATCACCGCTTCGTCCACATGTTTCGCAGTGTTTCCTCCGGTATTGGGTGAACCGGGCGTTCCTACTGTTGCTGTAATAATTGCCAAACCTTTGGTCGGTGCAGGATTTGCCGTAATAAGATCCACACTAACAGTACCATCATCATTGGTTGTAGCGTATGGTTGGATGATACCACCTGTTGTTGAAAAATACACCACGGTTCCTTTTTGTACAGGATTGCCAAACGTATCACCGACTGTCGCGGTAATCGTATTTCGAATATTATATTTTACCAGTCCAGGAACATTCGCTTTTTCCGATCCAATCGAAAAACGGCTGAACACCGGAAGTCCACCCGCAATGGTCACCGAAACGATGGGAGATTTGATTGTATCGTGGCGTACAGTATCAATATACACTGCTAACACCTGGGCAATTCCAGCTTTCTTGCCGGCTTGCAACTGCACTACTACCTGACCAAGTGAATTCGTCACTGCAGAAGTACGGTTCAACACAAAGAAACTATCAACAGCTGGAATTCGTTGGAATCGTACAACGGCTTTGTTATTCGCATCAACCGGATTTCCAACTGAATCTCGTACTTCGAAGGTAAGACTGGTAATATCATTTCCCGCACCGCCGATTGAGATAACCGGAAAAGTAGAGCGGATAAAGGTGACCACCTTAGGACGGAATGATGGACGGCCAGTAACCTGGCTATCCAGGGAACTGCTTTTCCCCCGCATCTTCAGCTCTCCCAGATCTAGCTTATTTTTCGTTCTGCTGTAGATACCTGTATACATCGTGTCGTAGTATGACAGATTGATATGGGAAAGATTGAACTCTGCCGTAATTTCATTATCCTCTTTCGATGTAAATGTAAAACTGAAGGAACCGTCCGAGTCTACTGTATCTCGTTTGAACGGCGGAGTCATCGTTAGAACGATACTATCAATGCCGCTGGGATTCAGCAATCGGACTACTTTTCCGGTAACTGTTACGGTAAATTCTGAACCTGGTCCGTTCGGATCTTCGCATGAAAAAATACCGAGCACCATAAGCAGTAATGCACTGACGGAAATACGTTTCCAGATTTTCATAGGACACCTTTGTGGGAATTCTTAAAAAAAACAATTTCGTCTTAACGTAAAGAAACGTCAAGACGAAAACTATGACACGTGACACCGAAGATTATTTTTTCGGTTTCAGCCGCTCAAATTCGCTGACGTTTTTTTTCTGCGCCTCTTCAATAGGATTTATACCTTTGCGCTGCGCAGCCGTCGCCACTCGTTCTTCGATCGTCGGAATAATATCAGCTTTGATTAGAATGATCAATTCCCGCGTAATTGATGTTGTTTGGTCGAAACCAAAGATATATTTCAAACCAAACACCCACCAGGGGAGATCTTTCAAGAAGGGCACGCCCCCGCGGGTCACTTCTTCATTGGTAAAATACAATCCGCCAATAACTGTTTCTTCACCATCAAACAAAACCGAAAAGGTCTCTGCCGTGGTTTTTGCAATGCTTCCGTCCAGCTGCACCGAGCTGTTTTCCGCTTTAATATCAAGATTAATGAATTTAATGCCTCGTTCTTCATACACAGCAGGTTTCACGCTGATAATGATACCGGAAGAAATTGCGGTTTTAATAATGTTTCCGGAAAAATCCTTCGTGTCGATAAAAATATCGTTACCTACCTGTATTCTTCCCGCTTTTCCGGACGAAACAACAATAGAAGGATTCGCCAGCACATCACCAAGTCCGGTACTGGAGAAGAATGATATCAATGCGGTAATATTCCCGAACGCTACTTTCGGATCAAAACTCGCAAGGAATCCCGGCGTCACCGTTTGGGCTGCACCGGTCGCCGCGGCTTTACTCGGATCCTTAACACCGCCGAAAAATTGTCCGCCAAACTTTGTTGTGTCGTTTGGTTTTGCACCGTAGAGCACACTCCAATTGACTCCTGCATTCAATGATTTTTGCACATTCACACTGAAGAAGATCGATGAAATTTTTACATCCCGTTGATTCATCAACACTCTTCCAGTAGAGTCGATCGGTCCTTTCGCAATTGCCCCGCCGCCAGAACCGCCTACGGAATCTTTCGGAGAAAAAACATAAAAAAACTCTTCCCGTTCATCATACCACAGCGCATTCGTTCGAAGAATATTTTCAAACGCGGAATACCAATATGTATTCTCCACATCCACGCCGATCGGTTTTTTATTATTACTAACATCCACGATGATCTTGTTCATGTACTTCTTGCTGAAATCGCTGAAGAGCAGCATCGCTTTATCAAACGGTAACGATTTGGACATTGAAACGAGCTCTTCGGGTGCAACATATTCGTTCAGAAACAACCGCTTCTCGCGATTGGATTGCGCCGCCGAACTGAGGACGAACACCAGCGCATAGACTGATAAGAGGATGATTCGTTTCATTGGACTGCGTCCTTATCTGTTTTCTCAAATTGTATTTGTAATCGTTTTGTTTTTACGATTCCACCGTCGTTCAACACAAATTCCACCACACCGTCACGAGGGATGATGTTCGTCACTTTGCCAAGGTACACTTCATCCCCTACTTGCAGCGTCACCAATTTTCCATCTTCATTCATCACCAACGCTTTACCATTGGCCGTTGCTTTTAACGACACTTTATCCACATCCACAAGATTGCGAACATTTGCCGGAGTCCGTTGAAATACGCTCGGTTGGAACGGATTAGACATAATCGGCTGAGGAGTTGAATCCGGTTTCATCACTGGCATGCCGAGCGTGGCTTCACGGGTATAATATGCATGTATGTCCATATCATACTGTAAAGAGATCTGAGGATGTTCCAGTGAATCGGCTCCAACTTCACTGCTCTGCAATACCAGATTTTTAATTTTATATAATTTCCGCCCATTTTCCAGCAGCCAGATAAACCGGAAGATGTTCGGGAATTCCGATGTTCCTGTAATTTTATAGGAATTGTATCCCACCGAACCTTCATCTTTGGTTCCGGTCAACGAGAGATTCATCTTTAATTGTTGCGCACCGCTTTCGTCTATGATATCACTTAAATAGCCGTATGTTTGCGACGAAACATCAGAACTGGAAATTTCTTTCACACGATTGTTCCAGCGATGAAGTGTTTCGCGCAGTTTAGACTGATTCAGTTCGATCTCCATCATCTGTTCAGTGTTATCCTGCAGCTTTGCAACAATCTCCTTCGTCTCCTTTTCGTACTGTGTGATCTTCTTCGGTTGATAGAACATCGTCACATAGATTCCAATAATGGAGACCACCAGTATGATCACCGCAAGGGCTATCGTATTTCGAATTTTATATGACACTCTTCACCTTATTGGTCAGCAACATTTGAGCGAACAAGAAGCACAAAACGATAGATATCCTTTCCTCTAATCGATTCGATGTCGACCGTTTGTAACGTGGCATTCTCGAACATATTTGCAATACGGGGAATTCGCTGCCTATACAACGTAAATCCCGTCAACTCCAGCGTAGAATCTCCACGGGCGGAAATATCTTTAATCCATACCGAATTGACGCTTTCCACACTGCCTGTGAGATGATTGAACATCTTGCTCCAACGGTTATAATTTGGCATCAATTCGTCGTACACACGCAGCGCCGCTTCATATTGGGAATTCTGCACTATCAGATCATCGAGGATTCCTTGCAGCCGCTGGTTTTCAGCCAGCTGTTCCTGTTTCTTTTGCAGATCCGAGCGAGACCGGCGAACATCTTCATTTAATTCTGCAAACCGTGAGGTAAAAAAGAACGTCGTCCCGAAGATCAAGAGGAGTAAAAGATATCCATGCCAAGCAAGTTTGAAGACTTTTTGTCCTTCACGGTAACTGGTGGGCAACAGATCTATTTCGTAATAGGCTTTATTTTTCGGTTCCAGCGCCCGCATTGCCGAAGCAATGGGAATGGCATATTCCGAGACGATTGTTTCGGGATTATCCTGAAATTCGGAAGTATCCAGCATCGTCGAGATCAAATATTCGATCGGCGCTTCTGCAAACTGAGGAGCGAGAAATTGTTTCAGGTCGATCTTGACCGCTTCACCGGCAAGGAAAATCCTGTCGATCCTGACGATACCCGCGCTGTCCTGCTCCAACAGGATACGGGAATAGATCGTGTTTTCGATATTGGGAGTCAGACGTCCTTCGCTGATGACCGGAGCGAAATGGAAGAAAAATTGCCCTTTCATGAAGATCAACCGGCTGAATTCCGTACCAACATACACGATGATCGATACTTCCGATTCGCCAAGTTCGTAATTGGCACGGACCAAATTCATGAGCGAAATATCGGAAGTTTCAACGAACTGCAGTTTCGGTGTTCGCTTGCCTAAGAAGTCCCTGACACTGTCGATCAAATCCAGTAAACCAAGTCCATCTTCGCGAATCACCGAAAGAATTTGGCCTTCCGCAGCAGAAATATAGGACAATGAATCGAGTGTCGGTTTTACAGAACGGGTCGCAGAAAGTTCGTCGACTAATTTTCGTTTTAATTTATTTCCGGTAAGGCCAAAATTATCTTCAAACTGCTGATAATAGATACTTGGTTCCGAGATGGAGTATACAAGTTGATATGCAGTGGTAGGATATTCCGACAACAGTCCAATAATAACTTCGCTGTTCGACGCTCCTCCGGTTGCTTCGGCAAACTCATCTTTTACACCGCTCGCCTCAAGCGAATCCATCATATCAAAATTCTCAGAACCGCCTCCCGATTCCGAACCGGCAACGCGTTCTTCCAAACGCTTTACCAGATTGACGGTTTTCACATCATGCAAAATGATGCGCTTGTTCTTTAATGCCAAATGTACAAATTTGACATCAAGACCATCAACAAAAATTCCGAGAATCGTTTTCCCTTCGCCTTTGATATATGGCATGTGGTTACGTATTGATGATTTGTTGCATTCGTTTCTTATTGTTTGCGTAATTCATTGCGTTTTCCATCGAAATCTTCTTCTGTTGATACAATTTTTTCAAATCCTGTTCCATTGTCTGCATACCGATTTCACCGGACTCTTGAATCATCTGGTAAATTTCTCCCGTATTGCCATTTTTTATAGCTGCACGAACGGATGGATTCATAATCATAATTTCGCGGGCAGCAACACGTTTCCCGTCTAACGACGGAATCAGTTTTTGTGACAATACCATTTTACACACATCGGCAAATCTCATCCGCACCCGGTCCTGTTCCACATGTGGAACTTCGCCGATAATACGGTCGATACTCTCCACCGCCGAGGCAGTATGCAACGTTGAAAACACTTTGTGACCGCTGTCTGTAATTTCCAATCCGGTCATGATCGTTTCTGGATCACGCATTTCACCGATCATAATGATATCGGGGTCCTGACGCAACGCTTGAATAGCGCCATCCTTAAAAGATAAAACATCTCTCCCAACCTCACGATGGCGCACGATGCACCGATCGGATTTGTGGACATATTCGATCGGAGACGCAACAATACAGATATGCCCATCCACAGTATGATTGTTCAAGTCAATCATTGCATCAAGCGTCGTACTTTTTCCTGATCCCGTTATACCAGTGATCAGAATCATTCCCTCTTTTGTATGAGCCAAACTGACGATTTTGGTGACATTTGGATGAAGTTCAAGTGATTTGTACGGACGTACCGTTGCATTGATTGCACGCATGTTCAATGCAAGTTGATCAAGATCCATATACGCATCAGCACGATACCGGTTCATCTTATCGCCGCCGGCGATCATATATGAAAAATCGAGATTCTTTACCTCATAGAGAAATTGTCTTTGCCGGGCGGAAATCAGTGATTGGACAAGAATATTGGTATCATCCACTGAAAGCATTTCTAACGTCGGATCGGGTTTTTTTGCACCAAAAATACGGTACCATACTTTCCCATGACCGCCATATCCGCCAAAATCGATATCAGATGCATTGATGAGCGACATTCTGAGTAGTAACGATTCCACAAAATTCTTCAGCATCTGCTTATTTTCAATCGGAAGTTTCTCAACAAAATCACCGATAAAAATTTGCCGCTCTAATCCTTGTGTGGATTGGGGAATCTGTGCGGTCACTTGATTTAGAATAGTTCTCGCACTTGATATTATTTCGGAAGGGATTACGAGCGAAGCAGTAGGAGTTACTAGCATAAAGAGTTATACCGGTTGTGGGGAAAATGTAACTCGCACAATCAAACAGGTTTAGATCAAGTTCTCAAGTAAAACATTAAATGTTGGAGTGAATATATTGAAAGGCTTAATGAATGTCAACCCTTTCGGTGGCATTATTCAAACCAAGATAAAACCTCAAATGAGTTATTATTGGTCGGATTTGGGAAATTGGTAGGCGAACCACCCTCAAGCCTTGTGTCATATTTCATATAAAAGTTAGCACCTTGCGACGCCCCATTTCCAAAATCAGTAGATCCAATCGATTTTGAAATTAATGAACCGACTATTTTCAACTGTTTCATAGGACTATCGTTAACAAGATCGCTTTTCAATTTTGCGCTTGAATTAGTAAAAAAGGCACCATCCATTCTCATGGGGAGCTTTTGAATTTGAATATTACTTGCCGCCACAACCGCAAGCATATCTGTTGAACTGGGATTAGTGAGTGGATCCGTATAATAACGGACATTATCATCTATATAAACCGCTCCATGACTATCGTCCGCAGAAGTAGCGCTTAACGCAGATGTAATAGTTACCTGTCCTTTAATCGTCCCTTCGATATGCAATTTACCGTCCACTAAAGCAATATTTCCGGTTGGCGCAAAAGTAGACAAAGGCACTGCTGCACCATATGAATCACCCGAACTGAGTTTGTATTGAACTTGACAAACACCAGACCCATCGACAGAGAATTTTAGAAATAATTCCGATCCGTTTTGATAGTCATGAGTGCCACCGGGATTATTAGCCAGATCCACAATTGCGGCAGCAGAAGGCGCATAATCAGGGAATGTAATATTAACATTTTCCTGATAACCGCCTAAGAACGTCGGCGAACCTGCTGTTTTTTGAAGTTGCCCCATCGTTGCCTTGCCAATAAAGACAGGATTGCCTTGTGTCGATAGTTTACTATTAACATGAATTGGCCCATCAATGGTATCACCGTTTCGAAGCTTTGCAGCAGAAGAAACATTACCACTATACATAGCAAACTTCGCCATGGAACTGGGGCTTAACAAAATTTTTACAAAATGAGTATCCTGTTGATACACTCCGATTGAAGTCATATACACTTTATTTGGATATGTTACCGTATCCAATATTACAGTAAACGTTCCGTTATTCATTGGCACATTAGTAAATCCAGTCCTCCAGGAACTATTCAAGAAAATTTGATTACACGCCAGATTTGCTCCCGCTTCAGCAATGTTAAACATCTGCGTCGACTCGTAATAGTCGATGGCATTAGAGAATGCTTCCGTTCCATTGTCGCTCATCGTTTTACCGAAGAACAAAAACATGAATGTCATCCCCATCACCATATAAATCGCCGAACGTCCCATTGTTTCCTCCTACCGATTATTTAAATTTTTTGCCACGAGCCGAACCTGTCTCCAAAATGCACTCTGATAGACGGTATCGTATGTCGCAACATTATAAAATTTCGTCCATTTCACCGGATGTTCCACCTGAATGGTAATTTGCATATACTGAATAAGTTGACAACTGTCCACCGGTGTAGACAACTGGTTTCGTAATGCATCATAA
>JALNZH010000093.1 GCA_023229405.1 Bacteroidota bacterium | reverse complement strand
GATCTGGGTAAACACCAGAAAAGAAACAAACGCCGGCACGGATAATAACAGTTTCAATCCGAAGATCTCAGAAATGTACTTCCCTGGTTGCTGATCTCTCTTGGCTATTTTTCTGATCAGCGGTAAAGTCAATCCGAATTCTTCAATAATGCTGAAGAATGAGATATATGTCAGAATTGTAGAATAGACGCCAAATTGTTCATTGCCACTCCACCGTGCAATTGCCAGTGTAAACACAGTGGTCAATAATTTTGCAATAATCTTACTGCCACCGAGAAAAATGCTGTTCTTAATTATTTTTTCCGATGTCATACCGATCGATGACCCGCTTCCATGACACCGAACGATTCATACCGTGCCAATAGTGCAATCGCAATACCGACAAACATAAACAGCCGGATGAAGTCTGCACTGATCATAAGTGCCGCAATCAATCCGATGAATAATCCCAGATATAACGAATGGTCACTGGTAGTTCGATCGATCTGTTTGTGAATTGAATTCATGCGAAGGAGCATTTTCCCCATGGAATACCAGTACACTGCCAATCCAACAAATCCGATTTTCAGGATCTGTGTAACAGGCCACAAATGTGTGCCGAAATGACGTGGTTTAAAATCAAATCCTGAACCGGCATCCGGGAGCAGACGTAAAAATCTGTCGTCCCACCAGCTTCCCAATCCCATACCAAACACAAAACTTGTTTGTTCGAAAACACGGTATAGCACATTATAGATTTCCAGTGTTCTTGTGGCATTCGATCTATCACCTGCCACCGACCAGTCGAAAATTGACAAGAACTTATAAAAAAAAGCAAACTCAAAAAATCGTGGAAACAGACTTATTGTGAACGGAACAAAAATAATGGAAAATATCACCGCAAATTTTGCAATCTGCCTTCTCTCTTTTTTTTCTAGATTCCGGGCCACCAGAAAGAAACAGACGCCGAACACAACAAACAGCGTTCTTCCCACACCCAGTATGGAATGGGTGAGGTACAGAATGCCAAATGTTAAAAAGATCCCTTTGATGATCGGGGCGACGTCGTCGCGCAGCGCGTAAATCATCGCAGGAAAAAAGAAAATCGGGAAAATCATATTGTCGGAACTTTGGGTTGCTCTGACAGCAAATTCGCCGAATACCTTAAGATCACCGGTGAAAAATCGGGAGATAATAAATGCATTCTTTAAAAAAAAGAACAAGATCAAACTGAAGACAAAAAATCTCCACCGCGAACGGGTATTAATAATAGTATAAGCAGAGAAAAAATACATGCAGAGATACAGCACTTGTTGGAAATCCCTGAAAATTTGAGCGACCGAATAGTCATAAAAAAAACCATACACAAAGCCGACAATAAATCCGAAGAGATACAAACAAAAGAGGATGAAGACATACGGATGAAACCATGAAATACTCATGGTATCGGTGAGAATAATAAGGATGATAGAGCAGGCAAACAACGCGATGGTGAAATGATCCAGAATATCCAGTCCAAACACTTTAATCGTATAAATATTTTGTTCGGGCATCATGGAACCAACGATCTCGATATCGTCGTAATAGATCGTGAGTCCGACAACGCAAATGAACAGGCAAAATGCAACCGCACTAATACTGCGGTATAGCGCATGATATCCGGAAATCTGTTCGCGGTATATCACATTACATCCCGTTGTTTCCCGGTGAGCAACGTTATAATTTCTTTGTACTTCTCGGGATATTGGTCGCGAACATAGGAGTAATATTCCAGAACTGAAATCAGCAAAATGGACAGAAAGATGCTCACAACTACAGCAACGGAAGCATAGACACGCTTACTCGGTTTGTCGGGTCGTTCGCTTACAATAGCGCTATCCAGCACCATCACAATCGGAAGATCCTTGTTTTCTTCTATCCGTGCTTGCTCAAGCATTGGTACAAGGAATTCAAAAATCTTTTGTTGAATGAGCATTTCTCGATATAATCGCAAATACTCCAATCCGACCTGAGGAACATTCATCAGACGCTTGTTCAGTTCCTCCTGTTCAACATTCAGCAGTTTTAATTGTTCATTCCCGGAACCATAATTCCGCTTCAACACGGATATTGCGATTTCATTTTTTGCAGATTGTGCATACAGTTCTGCAATTCCCTTCATCGATTCCTCGGCTTCTGCGGGAATAATCATCGAAGCATGTTTTTCCTGATACGCTCGGAGCGATTCTTCACACTCTTTCAACTTCTGCCTGGTCTCCATAAGCCGTCCCAGAATAAATTCCTTATTCAGCCGTGCCTGTTGCCCCATCATACGATTACTGATGGAGCTTAATATTTCGGCAAAATAATTAGCCATGGACGCAGCCCGGACAGCATCCTCATCGAATACATCGATCACCACCGTATTGTCTTCCTTCAGAGTAAACTCAACATTCGCTCGTAAAATTTTAATTGCTTTTTCCCGTGACTTCTCAGGAACTTCGTATACGGAAATTAGATTATACTTCTCAACCACAGAATCCATCGCGGAACGGCTGTTGAGAATTCCCATAAAATCAATCGTTTGCTTCCCGGCAATGCGGCTGATCGGCGAAGAGCTGAAATTCTTTAACAGAGCGGCTGCTCCTCCCAGACCTGAAAGCAGGTCATTCTTTTCCGAAGGAAGGATACTGCTGGTAGATTTATAATACCGGGGAAGAAAAAAACTGATGATGATTGTTGTTCCGGTAATGATAATAAGGTTCCACAGGATCAATTTTTTCCATTTCAACATTAATGCAACAACATCCAAGAAGGAAACCGAACGTACTTCCATTGATTCTCCCATTAGTTTACCTTGATACCAATATTATTAAACTCACCGCTGTTGCCACGATACCGAACACCTGACTGTACACTGTCAAATAATAGCTGAACGGACGGTATGGTTCTTTGGGAATCCACACATAGTCCCCTTCTTCAATTGTCGTCTTCTCAGGATCAAGCCATTGACGCGTTGCCCCTTTGATCACTTTAATATCTTCCCGCGCATCATCGGTGATACCACCGGCCGCCTCAATATAAAAATTGACATCCTTACCCGGAGAAAACAAGACATGACCCGGATTAATCACCTGACCGAAGACATACACCGTTTTTTTCTTCCGAGCGATGTGGATGTCATCTCCGTCTCTCAAAAGAATATCTTTTGCCAAATTTTTCTTTCCGATCACCTCGGGGAAATCCGTTATCACTAATTCACGATTGATGCGAATATCGGTTTCCATGTAATAATATGCACTATCATCAGATGTGATACCGCCTCGACCGCTTTCCAAGCGTTCAACCCCGATTTGATATGAATTCACCGTATGTCGAAATAATTGAGAGTTCTTCAAAGAAGCATATTCTGTCACACCACCCGCTTGTGCAATAATCTCCGACAAATATGTCGAGTCTTTGGTGATCGGATACGTTCCAGGGAACTTCACCTCTCCCGAGACGTTTACGATCGTCGATTTTTGACTGAGGTATTGTTCATAGACGAGGATTCGGTCGCCTCTCTGTAGTGGAATGTCACTCTGTAATCCCTGCCTGATTTTTTTTAGATCAACCTTTGCCGTTATTGTCTTACTTTGATCGTCATATCGTGTTAAAACAATGTTCGTACTGTCTGCAATCTTCGATAAACCGCGGGCAATGGCCAGCATTCCAATCAGGCTATCTCCGTCGGCAAATTCATACGAGCCTTGTTTGTTCACCGCCCCATAGACTGCAACGAAATTCTGTTCTATCGCTTTTTGCGGAACAATGATCACATCACCATCACGAACTAATGGATTGTAGGTGTTCTGTTTTGTCGCATAATATTTCTCAATATCGACATACTGACGAGAGCCATCACGATGTTCTAGAATAATGTTACGTTGTGCACCGATAACCTCATTGAGTTCTTCGTCATCCCGTGTATCTTTGTGATAATTCACCACCATATCCACTCGTTGAGTTGCCTGCACATATCGTTTCCCCTCTTCGGCGACTGCGCCTTTGAGTGTTACCGATAATGTACGGGGAACAAAGAGTGTAAACGATGCCGTTCCAGATATATATTTTTTCTTAATCTCGGTAAGGACTGTTTTTTTGGCTTCTTCCAATGTCATTCCGCTGATTGCAACCTCATTAACGGTGGCAATCACAACAGTCCCTTCTGGAGTGACAGGAACCTGAAAATTCAGCGGTACGGCGGACCAAATACTCACGGCAAAAATATCACCGGGGCCGATAATATATTCTTTCGGATCGACCGGACCATCCATCACTACAGACACTGTCGAGCTGATACCCTGAGGCGTTTTTTTGTACTCTTCCGATTCCGTGCTTCGATCGCGAACCTGCGACGATGAAAAATTCATGATGCAGGCGAGCATTACCACCAACGAGAATTTGTTCAATAATTTCATCATCATTTATTCCCGCTCCGAATATTGTGCAGCATAATATTTTTTATATTCCCCGCTGGTAATTCGTTCCCACCACAATTTGTTCTGCAAATACCACTCAATCGTTTTTTTAATTCCCACTTCAAACTGATACGCTGGCACCCAGCCGAGTTCGTTTTTAATTTTCACTGCATCAATTGCATACCGGCGGTCGTGACCGGGGCGGTCCTTCACAAACGAAATGAGTGACTCCGGTTTTCCGAGTTCCTTCAATACTAATTTCACGATATCAATATTCTTCCATTCATTGTGACCGCCGATGTTGTAGACATCCCCAATTGTTCCTTTATGCAGCACCACATCAAGCGCGGAACAATGATCTTCAACATACAGCCAATCACGCACATTTAATCCGTCTCCATACACTGGCAGAGAGCGGTCATTCAATGCATTTGTGATCATCAGTGGGATCAGCTTTTCAGGAAATTGATACGGACCGTAATTATTCGAGCAGCGGGTCACAAGGCCGGGAAACCCAAACGTGTGATGGTAGGCCATCACCAACATATCCGAAGATGCTTTGCTGGCAGAATAGGGGCTGTTCGGACGAATCGAAGATTCTTCGGTAAAAAAACCGGTAGTGCCTAAGGAACCGTAGACTTCGTCGGTAGATACATGGAGAAATCGTTCGATCCCTATTTCTCGTGCCGCATCTAATAAAACCTGCGTGCCAACGACATTAGTCTGTACAAATACTGCCGGTCCGGAAATACTTCGGTCGACATGCGATTCGGCAGCGAAATGAACAATTGTATCGATGGAATTATCCCGCAGCACGGAGATCACATGATCTTTGTTGCAGATATCTCCTTTAACAAAGCGGTATTGAGGATTATTTTCAATTGACGCTAAATTTTCAAGATTTCCGGCATATGTCAGGGCATCAAAATTTACTATAGCATAATTGGAGTATTTGCTCAACATAAAATGAACAAAATTACTCCCAATAAAACCGGCCCCGCCGGTGATTAGGATATTTTTCATCAGTCCTTTAAAATTTGATCGTATTATGGAATTTATGAAAAACTAGCAGGATTTCCAAAGAATATCGCAATAAACGCGAGTGAGTGTCTGTACTGTGGTAACAAAAACGAGGCGATGTTGATCCTTCATTATTGAACAAAATTACATTTTTTCAGGGCAAGAAACACTTAAAATTTTGCAGCCGTTTGCAATAACAATTTTCGTCATTAAACAGACTGTTAATCGTGCTTGCATGAGTTGTTTATCGTCGTTAATGACACGATGTTCGTGATAAAAGCGGTGAAATGTCTCGGCAACTTCCCTCAGATATGTAGTTAGGCGATGCGGTTCAAAGGAAAATGCGCAACTCTTTACAATTTCAGGAAATGCAAGCAATTTTTTCAGAAGATCAATCTCTTCTTTCTCTTTAATTAACGAAAAATCTGTTGTTGCCAATAACGTAGCAACATCGTCAACATGTATTTCGGCTGTTGCGGCATGCCGAAGGATGCTGGCGATTCGAGCATGTGCATACTGAAGATAATACACCGGGTTTTTATCGGATTGTTCTTTTGCAAGTGCAATATCGAACTCAAGATGCGTACCGACGCTGCGCATAACAAAAAAATATGCCACTGCATCTACTCCCACCTCATCAATCAGGTCATCCAGCGTATATGTTTTTGCATTACGCTTCGACATTTTAACAATTTCATCGCCGTTCACAAATGAGACCATCTGGTGAATGATCACTTTGACATCCTTCGTATCGTATCCCAGCGCGTTGACGCCGTTTAAAACGTCCGGAATAGTAGCAATATGATCTGCGCCGAAAATATCCACAATTAATTCAAATCCGCGGCGAAATTTTTCCCGGTGATACGCAATGTCGGGAAGGCGATATGTCGGTTCGCCCGTACTTTTTACAATAACTCGATCTTTGTCTGCTCCGAATTTAGTCGCACGGAACCATACCGCCCCTTCACTGTCATAGGCGAGGTCTTTTTTCTTGAATTCTTCAATCACCTCGGTGATTTTCCCAGTCGTATAAAGTGAATCTTCGTTGTAGAACACGTCGTGTTTTACATTCAGGCGCGCCAACGTCAGTTTAATTTTTTTAAAACACCATTCTTCACCATATCTTTTGAAATATGTTCGTTCCTCATCCGTTTGCTTTAACGTATCACCTTTCGCCGCAATAATCTCTTTGGCAATGTCAGTGATATACTCCCCTTTATATCCCTCATCCGGTAATGGATAATCATCGCCAAGTTCCTGACGGTAACGGGCATAAATGCTTTCTGCCAGTGTCCGCATCTGATTGCCGGCATTATTGAAATAGTATTCCCGCGTAACATCATGACCGGTCCATTCCAGCAAATTCCCTATCACTTGTCCAATTAATACCTGTCGTCCGTGTCCGGCGTGAAGCAATCCCGTCGGATTTGCACTGACCCATTCGAGATTGGTTTTTTTTCCATTGCCTGCCTGCGATTTGCCGAATGAGTGATATTCTTTTAAAATTTTTGTTGCCTGTTCAACAACATACTTCGTGGAAAACCGGAAGTTGATAAATCCGGGACCGGCAATCTCCACCGCCGAAAGGAATGAATCGTCAATTTTCAGCCGCTCCACAATGGACTGAGCGACCTGCCGTGGATTTTTGCCGACAGTTTTTGCCAGCAACAATGCTGCATTCGATGTCAGGTCGCCATGTGCTTCCATTTTCGGCGTATCAAAGTTTATATCGATGGCGGGATACTGTAATTCGGCGATAATGGTATTAAGTTGTTGTTGTAAGAGCGCTTTCATTCTTTCGCCGTCTTCTTTCGCACAGATTTTTTCTTTGTCGGTTGAGCAGTATCGGCTTTAACCCGGGATCGTACATTCCGGGCCGGATCATCATTCACGTATTCAAATGTTGCATCACCCCAGAGTTTCTCCAAGCTGTAGAATTCCCGGGTCTCTTTATGAAAGACATGTGCGACAACATCCACATAGTCCAGCAACACCCAGCGGGCTTCACTATATCCTTCCTTTCGTACGGATGATTCACCTTTATCCAGCGATTCATTTTTGATGGCATCCGCAACTGCGCGTGCCTGGGTATCCGAATCGACAGAACAAATGACGAAATAATCAGTCATGGTGGTAAGTTTACGAAGGTCGAGAATTGTTACATCGTGTGCTTTTTTGCTCAATGCAGCGTGGGCAATCACTTTTGCAAGACTTTTTGAGGTCACTGTACTCCTATTATTTCCATGGTGTTAATGATTGAAAATCTTTTCCAATTACAACCGATGCGGCTACCATCTGATCGTTACTGAATTGTTGTATGACATTTCCTTTCGAAATCCCCAACACCGCAGCCAGCCGTACCGCATCCTCCATTTTTCCGTTCCGGTCGATAACGATGGAATGTTCAACATTGAATGATTTATAATTTCCCATTTCCACAACATCGTAACCCGAAGAACGACAAAATGCCGTCATCTTGCTGCCAACTCCGCTGATGCCGCACCCGTTCAATACGTTAATCTGAATCGGATTGTGCGTTGTATCATCCTGTATTGTTTGTGCAGACGCAGTGCGGGTAACGGTGTGGGTTACGATACCGTAGATTTGGATACAATTAAAAACGATCAGTAGCGCAATTGCGATGTTGAACAATTTCTTTCTATTATTCGGCTGCGTCATTGGCAAAAAAATAACCGAGGGGTCATGATGACTACTCGGTTATTGAAGTATAATCATTGTGGGATGGTGAAATTTGTTCAATCTTCGTATTCGTCAAGCCCCGAAAACATTCCGCCGAATGGCCTATTGTATCTGGATCCGAAATACGAATACGGAATTTCGCGATATTGTAGCCGGATCACCGTATTATCCGTTGGACGGTAGTTCAACTCTACGCGGCTGACAAACGCCTTGTTGAATTGATTTTGCAGACGATATTCGAATGTGCTGTACGGTGACTGCTGCAAACTGAGATCGACACGCGCTTCGAGATTCGGGAGAAACTGATATAGCATTGTATTGGTATACCGCTGCAATGCGATACCGGTTCCGCCACCCATGGAATAACTTGCAGAATAGGAATGACGCATGTGAAAATTGTTCGGATTAAACAGCGAAAACCATTCGCTAGTGGACTGCGGTTGAATAAACGAGTCCGAAACTCTAGGTTGTTCCGTCGTTTTCGGTTTAAACTGCGCCGCAACTATTTGTATTCCGACAATCGCGATCAATATTATAAGAGTGCGCATAAAATCACCAACAAATTCTGATTCAAATTAGGAAAAACTGCATGCTTTGTCAATATAGACTTGAAAAACGGTCTATTTGTTCCGTAATTTCAATGCCGCTTCCGCTTCCTGCAACTGTTCCAGTGTATTCACGCCGCGAATTTCATTTGCATCGTCAGTCATCATTGCCGCCACGACAAGTTTTTGTTTCCAGAAATGGCCGAACACATCGGTCAGATAATATTCATTTTGTGCATTGTGAGGATTGATATGCTGCAATGCAGAAAAAAGATACCGTGTGTCGAAGATATAGATACCGGAATTAATTTCCTTTATGGCACGCTGCTCTTCTGTCGCATCTTTGTGTTCCATAATACCAACAACATAACCGCTGTTGCTTCGAAGGATACGGCCGTATCCGGTTGGATCTTCAAGATGAGCGGTAAGAATTGTTCCTGCCGCATTATTATCCCGATGATAGTCGATCAATTTTTGGATTGTCTCTTTCCTGAGGATCGGAACATCGCCGGAAAGAACGATAACGTCGCCGGCATACCGGCGGAGAAATGGTTCGGCCTGCATTACGGCATGACCGGTCCCGAGTTGAGGATCCTGAACGGCGAATTCTACAGAAGGAGCAACTGTCTCCAGATGATTGTAGACCGATTCTCGCTGAAAACCGACGATCGTTATGATCCGTTCCGAACCGAGTGATTGGGCAATATCCACTACATGCTGTACCATCGGTTTTCCGTTCACTTCAAACATCACTTTCGCTTTGGTAGAATCTTTCATGCGGGTTCCTTTCCCCGCAGCCATTATGATTGTTGCAAAATGTGGCATCAATGTTCCCTTTTATTTAACAGTAAGTATGATATTGTCGATCAACCGGGTGGCGCCAAATCTTACCGCCAGCGGTAACACTATTGTATCGCCTGATTGCAGAATGTGTTTCTCTTGCAGGTTCTGTGCATCCACGATTTTGACATAGTCAATCTGTGTCGGATTGTGTTCCAGAATCATTGCCGTCATTGCATCGACGATCTTTTTCGGATCATGCTCGCCCAATGCTATGTTGGTTTCCGCCAGCAATAATGAACGATGTAATACCGTTGCATTTTTTCGTTGTCCCGGATCCAAATAAACGTTCCGCGAACTCATTGCCAGACCATCGGCTTCCCTGATGGTCGGCACCACATCGATGCGGACAGGAAGATTCAGATCGGCGATCATCTTTTTCAGAATGATGCTTTGTTGCACATCTTTCTGACCAAAATACGCAACATCCGGTTGAACGATATTCAGCAATTTCAGAACGACGGTTGTTACGCCCTTAAAATGTGTCGGACGAAATTCTCCCTCCAGCACTGTGGAAAGTTCATTGACGGTCACGTACGACAAAAATCCGGAAGGATACATTTCATCAACAGGTGGAACAAACACAATATCACATCCTGCCTGCTGAGCTAACAATGCATCATGCTGCAAATCGCGCGGATAACGATCCAGATCTTCACTTGGTGCAAACTGAGTCGGATTGACGAAAATGGAAAGAACAACGATATCGTTTTCTTGTTTCGCTTTTTTGATGAGTGAGAGATGACCCTCATGCAGAAAGCCCATAGTCGGAACAAAGCCGACCAAATGGCGGGCGTTGCGTTCTGCCTTGAGCTGTAAACGAATTTCGGGAATTTGAGAAAAGGTGATCAATACATCATAACGGCTAAAGGATTCAAATAATTTTTTTCCCGAATCCGGATTGCATTAATTCGACGGCAAATTCCGCCGATTGATTACGGTTATCCAGAATCGGGTTCGCTTCGACCACTTCGAGAGAATTCAAGCGGTTATTTTCCGACAGCGTCTCCATTATTAGATGCGCTTCACGATAGTCAAGTCCGCCTTTTACCGGCGTACCGACTCCGGGACATTCCTTCGGGTCCATCGCATCAAGATCGAAACTTACATGGATAAAATCGACATCTTTTAATTTACGCAATGCTTTGGTGATGATCACCGCCATGCCGTGCTTATCGATGTCTTCCATTGTGAAAATTGGAATATTGTTCTTCCGTATCGCCGCTTTTTCGCCAGTATCCAGATCACGAATAGCGATCATCACCAGATTTTTCGGATCAAGCTTTTGGAAATCCCCGCCAATGGAAGTAAGTTCCAGCGCTCCCAGGCCGATGGATGCTGCAGCCGGCATTCCGTGAATGTTACCGGATGGAGAAGTAACATCAGTATTCATATCGCCGTGGGCATCCACCCAGAGCACACCGAGCTTTTTATTTTTTTTCTTACAATAGTTCGAAACCCCTGCAATCGTACCGATCGCAATAGAATGGTCTCCCCCCAGTACGAGCGGAAATCCGCCGCTGTCTAGAATTTTTTCTATTTTCGCGGCAAGCAGCGAACAGGCGCGGACAATCTCCGGCAGATATTTTAATTTTGGATTTTTAACCTTCTGTTGTTCGGGAATCTTGGTAGAGATATCCCCTTCTTCGATGACATTGTGTCCAAGCGATTGCAGCTTTTCAGAAACACCAGCGATCCGTATTGCGGAAGGTCCCATATCGACCCCGCGCCGTCCGGCACCGAGATCCATAGGAACTCCGAGGAGATGAATATTCATACAATCCTTAATGAACCATTTCGAACAATGTGGAAATTGTGGT
>JALNZH010000092.1 GCA_023229405.1 Bacteroidota bacterium | reverse complement strand
GGATCTATGGTTCCGGAATTTGAAGATGCCGTTTATGGTCTGCGCAAAGGAGAAGTTTCGAAATATCCAGTTCGCACGCAGTTTGGCTATCATATTATTAAAGTGACCGATATCCTCCCGAATCAGGGACCGGTTCATGTCAGCCACATTATGAAACGGTTGAATCCGAATTCCACACCGGAAGATTCCGTCGCAGCAATGAAAGAATTATCAAGCTATCGAGATTCCATTCTTGCCGGAACAGATTTCGAGACAGTAGCACGTATGATTTCGGATGATACGTACAGCGGAGGCCGCGGTGGAGATCTCGGCTTCATCGATCGCGGCAGAACGGTGCGGGAATTCGACGATCTGATTTTTTCCATGAAGGACAGCGCTATCTCACCAATTATCCGCACACAGTTCGGTCTCCATTTGGTAAAACGCCATTCGTCGAAAGGAATTTCTTCCTTTATTCAAATGGAACCACAATTGAAATCGGAATATCAAAACTACCGCTTTCAGTACGATCAGAGTAAAATGATCGAAAAAATTAAAAAAGAATATAATTTTTCACAAATCGCACAGAGCGTAATACTTTTTGCATCATCTGTCGACACATCCAAATCTACCAACGATGCAACTTGGGACAGCACATTGACACCCGCAGTGCGCAATACGGTACTCTTCACGTACGGCGGGAAAAACGTTACGATCGATTCTGTGATCCGGCTGGCAAAAACCAATCCGGAATTAAATAATCTGGCGTTCTCCTCGCCGAACTCCGTGCCGGCCATTGTCGGCAAAATCGGCACTTCGCTCATCACCGAGTATCATGCACAGCAGCTGCAGAGCAAATTCCCCGATTTCGGCAAAACAATGAAAGAGTATGAAGAAGGAATCCTCCTCTTCAAAGCAGAACAAGAACAGGTATGGAACAAAGTACAGCCAAACGATTCAACCTTGCGTTTGTATCACGCGCAGTATAAGTCAAAATACACCTGGCCGGATCGTGTAAGCGCGCAGGAGATTTTCGTACCAACCGACAGTGTGGCTAAATTGGTGCAGCGTTCCTTGATTGGATATACCGTTGATTCGCTTGTTGCGAAAAAAGGTAAGGGGAAAAAAATCGTATTCGACACTCTGAAAAGTGTTATTGCGCCGATTTCCTTCGATTCCGCCGCCGCTCGCTTTAACACCCGCGGTACAACCCTGGAAAGCCGCGGTATGCTTGGGTTCCAGCCGGTATCGACGAATGATTTAACAAAACGTGCTTGGACGCAATACGAAATCGATACAACAAGCTACTTCCCATTTGAAGGCGGTTTCTCCATCACAAAAGTGCATAAGAAGGATGCGGCACGGGAAAAAACATTTGAGGAAGCCCAGTCTGAAGTTTCCGGTGCCTTCCAGGAGTTCGAAACAAAACGCTTGAGCGACGAATGGTATGAATTGCTGAAGAAAAAATATCCCGTCGTCATTAACGCCGAATCGGTCGGGAAGACATTTTCGAAACAGCCGGCGGCATCAGAAAAACATTAATGCCTAGTATACGAACACAAGAGGAAAGCGATATCCGCTTTCCTCTTTTCTTTTTATTCTTCCTGCTCTGTTACGCTCCCGGATGCACGCAAACCGAGGACAACGGCACAGTCATCGCTCGTGTGAACGAGAAAGTGTTGACGATAGAATCTGTCCGTGCCAACTCTAACCCTTCAATGCCGCTGTCGCCAAGCGAGATTCAGCAATACGCAAACCGCTGGGTGATCGGCGAACTGTTGTTTCAGGAAGCACAGCAGCACGGGTACGATGAAACAGAACAGATCCGTAGCAAAGTGCAGGATGCATTGAAACAATTGGCAATTGCCGATTTATTGGAAAAAGAAGTGTATTCGATCGCCGAAAGTTCCATTCGTCAAAACGAAATTACTTCCTATTTCCAGTCTCATAACAGCGAATTCATATTGCAGGAAAATATTGTGAGGCTTTCCGTCGCGATCTTTTCAGAAATCGAGTCGGCACATCAGTTTCGCACATCCGCTCTGGGAGAGACAGGTTGGAATACAAGTGTCGAACAATGTGGAAATGACCCGGTGAAAAGATTGATCTCATACACTGATTCAACATTTTATTCCCAAGCTTCTCTGTATCCTCCGGAATTGTGGAAAGTTGCTGGTGCGCTGGGAATACTTGAAGTCTCGTTTCCGGTAAAGACCAGCGTCGGATTCGTCGTCATACGGTCGCTTGGCCAATTTAAGAGCGGGGGTAATATGCCGTTGGCCTACGTGGAACCGCAGATACGAAGCCGTCTGGCAATGGAACGGCGGCAAGAGCGGTATCAACAATATATCCAGAGCCTTCGCTCAAAACATGCGGTGCAAATGATGGTCGCCGTACAGGATTCACTATCCGGAGAACGATAAACGTATGAAGAATGTAGCAGTATTTTTATTTTTGGTCACAACAGCGTTTGCACAACAATCGCTGGACCGTATTATCGCCGTGGTGGACCGGGAAGTAATCACAGAATCGGATTTGAACTTTACGGTACAGCAGCTTGCGGTACAGAATCGGCTCGACCCGACATCGAAAGAACTTCGCGACCGCGTGCTGGATGGAATGATTAACGACAAACTTGTACTTGCACAAGCAATTGAAGACAGTGTAATTATTACAGATGAGGAAGTAACCGAGCGGTTGGAACAACAGATTTCCCGCATGATGTACCAGGTGGGAGGACAACAAAAACTGGAAGAAATCTACGGTATGACCGTGAATAGAATGAAACGGGATTTCCAGTTTCGTGAGCTGATCCGGAAACAAATGCTGGTGCAGAAAATTCAGAATCAACGGCAGATGCAGTTGAGTGTCTCACGTCGCGAGGTGGAAGAGTTTTTTGCGACATATAAGGACAGTATTCCTCAGGTGCCGATGGAGTTCGAGTTGAGTCATATTTACATCGAACCGAAACCGGATTCTACCGTTCTGCGCAACCTTGTAGCAAAAGTGCAGAACATAGCGGACAGCATTAACGCCGGCGGTGATTTTGCTGCTTTTGCAAAACGGTATTCTTCGGATGGTTCCGCCGAACAAGGAGGCGATCTGGGATTTGCGCGACGCGGATCATTTGTGAAAGAATTTGAAGAAGTTGCATTTACACTTTCTGTAAACGAAATCTCAAAGCCGGTGAAAACACAATTCGGGTTTCACATTATCCAACTGATGGAACGGCGCGGCGACGCAGTGCGGACACGGCATATTCTCTTCCCGCTGCAAATGTCTCAGGCAAACGATGATACTGCTATCGTCCTGCTTAGCCGAATACGGGACACTGTGCTGAAGGGAGAAAATTTTGGAGTGTTGGCGCGGAAATACTCCGAAGATAATGATACAAAAGATATTGGCGGCGATCTTGGCCGCGTTGCCGCAGACCAGCTTGATCCGGCATTTGCGGATTTCGTTAAAGCATCAAAAGCGGGAGACATCAGCGAACCACGGAAATTGACCATGCAGAACAAATACGGATATCACATTCTCTTCGTCCGTTCGATCACTGCTGAACACATCATTGATCTGTCAAGCGATTATAAGCGGCTGGAACAACTTGCGTTGCAATTCAAGCTTAGCACCACGTACGAACATTGGGTGGACGAACTACGAAAGACCATTTACTGGGAAAAAAAAATGTAACAACTACCTCACTGCGTAGTATCCATCATGTCGAACAAGTTTTCATTTGACGGAATGAGGAAAACAGGACGCGACGAACTATGCGAATCGAAAAGACGTTATTTTGCCGCTTCAGATTGTAACTTGAAAAGAATATCATTATACTAACACATAATATCAACGACATAACTCAGGAGAAACACCATGGCACAACATAAATCAGCTGAAAAACGGATTCGAGCGAACGATCGCCGTGCAAAACGCAATGTTACGGATAAATCGACGATGAAGACACTATTAAAGAAGGTCCGTACGACACAGACAAAGGACACTGCTTCTTCCGTGTTGAAAGAAACGATTTCCTTCCTTGATAAATTGGCCGGAAAGAAAGTGATCCATGCAAACAAAGCAGCGAATCTGAAGTCCAAGCTGACAAAGTATGTGAACAAGTTGAAGTAATATTCTCTTACTAATACAAACGGCAAGGCCCTCGCAATAGGGCTTTGTTGTTTTTAAAAGGTTCCCGCAGAATATGCAAAGAGGTGCAAAAAATAGTATAAGCAGAATACGAAAAGAATGGATAGAGACAGATAATGATCGATGTCTGTCGATACGTCGCATCGCCTTGCATTCTTTTAGATCAAATAATTCTCCACTGGAACGTTTTGCTCCGCTGAAGATTAATCAAAGCAAAATAAAAATTCCGCGGTTTTTCAACTTTGTGATTGAAGAGCTTTCCAATTAAATAAACAAAAGTTTATTGCGTCACCCAAACCCTACTTTGAACACACAAAGAACATAAAATCACTCCGCAATTCTCCGTTGCGAAGATATTCATCTTCAATGACACACCATGATTGCAGCAACAAGAATGCTTCGGTATCCCCTTCAATAAAGTGGTGCGCAATTCCTTTTAACAGGTTTTGAAGAATCATTCCGCCATATGGTTTGACTTCTGAAACCGTAAAATATTGTTTCAACAGCGGTTCAATCCGCTCGGACTCTACCGCCTCTGAAGGATCACTGATCATCATACTCAATCTACCCGGCCGATAGACCTTTGTTTTCCGATAGCCATCGGAATCAAGTCGAAAGCGTTCCGGCATTGTTTTTAGCAACCCATTAATCACTCGTAACTGTTCGTCAGTCCATTGAAATCGCGACGGTCCAACATACTCATTAATGATGAATATACCGTCATTTTTTAACCATAGGTGAATCTTGGGCAGCAACGAGTCCAGATGATGAAAGTGGTGAAGCGCGCCATCCGCGATAACCAGATCAAGCGATCGAACAGGTAAACGAAGATCATTCACATTCCCAGTTTGAAATTTGAGCCGATCATTGACAGACTGTAATACCGAATTCTTTATTGCTTGCCGAATTCTGGACTCAGAGAGATCAATCCCTGTAAGCGTTAAGTTCTTACACTGGTTCACCCACTCTATCTCTTTGTCTCCCGAACCGCATCCGAGCGAAATTCCAATAAGTTTCTTCGAGGTGTTCAAGTATCGATCAGTCGCATATTGCTGATACGATATGTGCGGTGATCCGGTAATCAATGTATTCCATCGCTCGGTCATTGCCGGAATATCCCACCAGTTCGAAGATATGTTCTCTGTATGCTCCCATGATAATTGTATTCTGCGAGATTCACCGACGAAAAATTTCCGGAGCACAGAAATATTTTTCTGCCTCTTCAATTTCCTGAAGAGAATGATAAAATCATTTCTATTTATAAGACCGTTGAACACGGGTATATGACACCTAATCAGTAGGTTGCAATATTTTTGTTGATCAGAATGACGACGATAGTATTTTGATTGTTACCATCATTGAGTAGTTACTTATTTTTAAAATTCAGCAATCATGTAAATATGGAATAGAGATCGGCGAGTCATAAATCAATAGTGAAATTTCTTTGGGGGATACTCAAGAATGAACGCTCAACGGGTACTTGTGTGGTTATGTGGAGTAAAAATGATACGGGGGAAGCATCGCTTCGCCTTACAATTATTCTCTGCAGTATGCTTTTTTAAATTAACCCGTCTTTTTCCATTTGCTTTTGCTGCAGATCGCGGATTCGTTGCTGGAACTCTCCCCCTTTAGCTGGTTGAGAGAACATGAGAATCTCATAGGCCTGGATTGCCGCTCGATATTCACCTTGCGATGCATAGATCTCCGCCAATGTCGGAGTGACCGCATCGGTTTCGTATACCTGTTCATCGTGAGTTTCCTGCGGAACGGAAGTCTTTGGCTGATAATTTATTTCAGGAACAATCTTCTCTGCACTTTGCAATTTCTCCGTCAGTGAATCCAGATCGGTTGTTGAAGAAGACGGCGAAGGTTCATCAATACCGGTCATCTCTGCAAAGAGCTGTGCCTGTTCGGGGGAAGAAAAGACCGGCTCAGGTTCGAAATGGCTTTCCACTTCTGGGGTGGCCAGAGAGTCGACCGTTTGTTCCGATATCGCGATAGTGACTTCGGGTTCGATATACGCGTCATTAACAAATTCATGTTGCGGTTTAATTTCTTCTGTAGGTGCTGGCGTTTGATAATCACCGCTCAAATAATCATCTAGCCGAATCGGTGTTTCGGTATTGATCCGGTGTTGGTTCTGTGCAAAATATTCATCATACGTCGGAAACGGTTCATCGGATTGCTGAAACACCTGTTGTTCCGGCTCGGCATACATTGTCTGTGCAACAGGCTCATCCACATCAGGTTCATACGGTTCCGGTGTCGCTTGAGTAAAACTCATCTCCTCAACACCCGACTTCTCAAATGTTTCCGGCTGTTGAATTTCGTGTACCGGTTCGGTCGCAGCCGGCGGTTGCACCGCGGGAATTTCGTAATGAACTT
The DNA here is from genome assembly GCA_023229405.1 of Bacteroidota bacterium. Classification (GTDB taxonomy): domain Bacteria; phylum Bacteroidota; class Ignavibacteria; order UBA10030; family UBA8401; genus UBA8401. Next base: position 5,134 of record JALNZH010000092.1, on the reverse strand, counting down.
GCTGAGGTGTTGCGCCGGGAACGGTAAAATACGTTGCATCCGTTGTTCTGGTCGATTCATCCGGTTTGTTCGGAACGGTGGTCAGCAACTGAGCAGCGGTCTGATTGAACGGAGAAAGTTCCAACGCTTTGGAAAATGCGGTAAACGCATGCGAATATTCATTAAACGCCAGATGTGTTTTCCCGAGAACAATGTACGCTGCATAATAATTCGGAAATTCCGGAATCCCCTCTTCCAACAATTTCATCGCTTCATCGTTTCTGAATTTGCTCAAGTACAAATCGGCGAGACGGGCAAAAAGCATAGACCGGGGGTTCTCGGACATCTTCAACGCAAGAAATTCTATGTCAAACTCTTCTAATTGCATAATAAAAAAAGCCAGGGAAAGTATTTCACTGGCTTAAAATAGCTAACAATATCGTGATTTGCAAAAGTGGGCGGTGATCTGTCACAATGCTTGAAACCTTTACCCACAGATCACTCAAATCTGCGGGAATTCGTTTAGACCGTTAACGGTTCAACAACAAGATTCATTTGCGCCATCTTAATGCGGCGTGCTTCCAGCGCCTGCTGCACGGACAACAATGCGACGAATCCATATCCTGCGGTGAATAATAATTGGAACGGTACAGCAGCAATCTCAAGATAATACAAGGATGAAAGAACGCCGAAGAAGCAATAAAGCGCCAGTGCGATTTCAATCAATACAGTCCAACTAAATTTTACCGGTACATATTTCTTATCGTTCCAGGACTGTTTTTTCCCTTCAATGCCGTACTTGGGCGTGCGAACGAATTCTGATTTCCGTTTAAACAATCCTTCCAGCACTGCTTTGCTGTTATTCACTGCAAACCCCATACTACCCGCCATGAAGACCGGGAAGAGCATGATGCGCTTGCGCCAGTCCGCATAAATATCTTTTTGGGAATACATGTAGAAAAGGAACGAGCCGATAAACGCCAGAACGAATACAGACATAAAATTAAAATACGCATCAAACTGTCCGCCATGCTTAATAAATGTGAGGGGCACATTCAGGATGCTTGCCAGAATAATAAATGGAAACACGATATTGTTCGTGAGATGAAACGTGCTATGAAACTTAATGCGGAACGGAATATTTGATTTCCATACCATGGGAAGAAGTTTCCGCGCAGTTTCAATCGCACCTTTAGTCCAACGGAACTGTTGCGATTTTAAAGCATTAATTTCTGCCGGAAGTTCTGCTGGTGAGGTGACATCGCGGAGAAATTTAAATTTCCATCCGAGCAATTGCGCTCGGTAGCTCAAATCCAGATCTTCCGTCAGCGTATCGCTCTGCCAGTTACCCGCGTCCATAATGGTGGATTTTCTCCAGACACCGCCGGTGCCGTTAAAGTTGATGAAATATCCCGCCTTGTTGCGGATATTCTGTTCGATCACAAAGTGCCCGTCTAGTGCCATTGCCTGCGTACGAGTCATTATGGAATAATCGCCGTTCAGATGTTCCCACCGTGTTTGCACCATGCCAATCTTTGCATCCGCGAAAAAATACGGAATGGTTTTAATCAAAAATTCCGGTTTCGGAATAAAGTCCGCATCGAAGATCGCAACAAATTCGCCTTTGGCTGTTTTCAGTCCTTCTTTCAGTGCACCGGCTTTAAAACCCTGCCGGTTCTTGCGATGACCGTGGACAATATTGTATCCCTGAGCCTGCTTCTCGCGGACAATGCTGGCAACCAGGTCGACGGTTTCATCGGTGGAATCATCCAGCACCTGGATTTCCAGTTTGTCTTTCGGATATTCGATGGCACACGATGCGTCGATCAAACGCCGAACAACATACATCTCGTTAAAGAGTGGAAGCTGAATGGTAACCATTGGTGTTTCTATCAGCGGAAGATTTCCCTCCACTTCATTGCGGTGACGGTAATAATGGTAGATCATAACGAAGCCGTGAGCGCCGAAAACAAACAGAATGCTGAGGCAGATGATGTAAGAAATCAGTATGAATTGTTCCATGGTTTTAATTGATTGATTGTAGGGATAAAAACTATTTATTTCCGTTGTACTTGTTCCATTGATTCAATGGCTCAATGATTAAATTTATTTTGATTTTTTTACCATCCTGAGACTGTTTCGAGTAAAATATCTTCCGCAACTTTATTTACCGCTTCATTCAGCGCAACTTCACGTGTCTGCTGTCCTTGCGTATATTCTCCCCAATTGGAGAATTCCCGTTCCCAGACTTTCTTCCGCAGTTTCATATCGGTATATGATGCACGCACCGATACCGTTACTCTGCGCGTTCGTACGATATTATTCCCGCCGATAACCGAAGGCGCATCGATAATCGAAGAGATGGTTCCTTCAATGATTGAGTCTGCGGTCAACCGTTCGCCGATTTCCAAATTGTTGTCGTTACGAAAGAGCTCGATTACTTTTTGCGTAAACTTCTCCCGCAGTCCCGCTTCGCCGAATCCGCTCACATCTTCGAACAGCGGGATGGCAACGGTCTTCAGATGTGGTGCAACGGATGCTCCGGTGAAAGAGTAACAGCTACCAAACATTGTAAAACAGGTAAAGGAAAAAAGTATCAGTAGTGCACGTACCTTCATAAGCCGTATTCTTTAATCTTTCTGTAGAGCGTCCGCTCCGATATTTGTAATTCGTCCGCCGCAAGACGCCGGTTGTTGCGAAATTTCTTTAATGCTGTTTCGATCATTCTTCGTTCCATTTCACTCAGCGACAGATTTTCCTGTACGGCGTTATTCTGATTTCCGGACATCCTTCCCGATGTACCGTCCGAACCGAGCACTCCTTTCAGCAGATTCTTCACTTCCAACATGTCATTTTTCAGTTCGATTAATGCGCGATACAACAGCTGACGCTCATCAAAATCATTCTGCTTGGAAACGACCATCGGCAGCATCCGATCTTCCACTGGCATACGCAGATATTTTCCAATATCGTCTGCGTCCAGCCGTTTGCCCCGCTCTAGCACCAACATACTTTCCACCACATTGCGCAATTCGCGCACGTTGCCGTGCCAGTAATACTGTTGAAGCAGTTCCGTCGCCGCCGCAGTCATGCCGCCAAAGCGGATACCGTTCTTCACTGAAAATTCTTCAATGAAGCGTTCGAACAGCAGCGGAATATCTTCTTTCCGTTCACGCAGCGCGGGAATGCGAACATTAACGGACCGTAAACGATAGAATAAATCTTGCCGAAAATTTCCGCTACGTACTTCGTTCTCCAAATCTTTGTTTGTTGCCGCAATTACCCGCACATCCACTTTCCGTGCAATAGAAGAACCGACACGGAGAAATTCTCCGTTTTCCAGAATGCGAAGAAATTTTACCTGTGTGGCCAGAGGCAATTCGCCGATTTCATCCAAAAAGATCGTGCCGCCATCCGCCAGTTCAAAATATCCTTTTCGTTCGCTGCTTGCCCCAGTGAACGAACCTTTTTCGTGACCGAACAGTTCGGATTCGATGATTCCTTCGGGGATTGCACCGCAGTTCACCGTCACCATTGTTTTTTTGGAGCGACGGCTTGCGCCATGAATCGCATGAGCAATCACTTCTTTTCCGACGCCGCTTTCACCGGTAATCAGTACTGTAATATCAGTCGGAGCAACATGCTGCACCACCTGCACCAGCTCCTGCATCTCCAGCGACTCGCCAACAATACCGTATTGCCGTTGAAATTCCGTCCTGTTCAAGGTTTGTTCCACCGATATTTCGTTCACCGCTTCACCACAAACCAATCGATGTTGAATTTTGCTTTCAGTTCTCCGCCGAACACTTTCGCCGTGCGGTCATCTTCAAAACCGTTGAATGCCACTGCGTACACAGTTTTTCCACCGCTTTGTTTTGTAAAAACAATTGCTTGTCGACCAATGGAGGATGAAAAATTCTGTGCTTGTTCGTAGGCTTTGGATTCCTGTGAATACACGCCAACCTGCACGACAAAATCTCCACTCACCGCTGCCGGTTCTGCTGCCGCCGGTTCGCTCTTTTCTTCTACCACCGGTGCCGGACGGACAGGTGCGGATATTGCCGGTTTTTCAATACCTATTTCAGACGGCTTGGCTTCGTTTTGTGCAAAAATGGAATTCGGATACTGCTGGTTCAATTGATTCATTTTAACGTCGGCTGTTTTATACAGTCCAACCGCATAATAATATTGATACACTTTGTACAACGCATCGTCCGCCCATTCGTTTTGCGGATATTTATCAACTAGCGTCTGATATTTTTTAACCGCCTGATCACCATTTGCCGTTACATACGCATCAAGGTATAACACAGCAGGATCATTTGGCGATTGATTCATCCATCCGTTCACTTCAGAACGAACGCGGTCCAACTGTCCCGAATGAATCAGATCAAGACGGCGGCGGACATCCTGGTCACTCACTTGCGCGGCAAGAATGTCTGCCATGCACAAGATACCAACAACGATAACAGCGATTCGACTGTTCATGTTCTTTGTAATTCCTTAGTTAACGCTTGTAACGAGTGTGCCGAATAATGTTTGAGCATTCGCCCGATCAATTCGCACGTTCCGCAATTCTCCGATATTTGCATTCCCTCTGGCAAAAACCGTTTTTTTGTTCGTATCAGTCCGTCCGAGCAGGTCATTTGCAGATCGGGAACTATCCCGTTCCACCAGCACTTCAACATCAGTACCGATCAACGACTGATTGATGTCGAACGCAATACCGTTCTGCAGTTCGATAATTTCATTCAACCGTTCCACTTTCAGTTCTTCCGCCACATCATCCCCCATGTCGTACGCTTTCGTATTCTCGCGCGGAGAATACTTGAACATATACGCGCCATCGTACCGCACTTCTTTTAAGATATCCAGCGTCATACGGTGATCGTCCGCTGTTTCCGTCGGGAAGCCTGCGATGATATCGGTGGAAAAGCTCGCTTCTGGCATAATCCGTTTAATCTTCGCCATCAACTTCAGATAATGCTCGATGGTGTAGGTGCGGTTCATCAATTTTAAAACACGATTCGAACCGGACTGTACCGGCAGATGGATATATTTGCAAATATTCTTGTGTGTCGCGATCGTCTCGATTAGTTTGTCGCTCATATCCTGAGGATGCGATGTTGTGTAGCGGATGCGCATGGTGCTGTCA
>JALNZH010000091.1 GCA_023229405.1 Bacteroidota bacterium | reverse complement strand
AGCTTTGGAGGACAACGTTCCGAACGTGATGATCTGGGCAACATTCTCTTCCCCGTATTTCTCGCGAACATATTTTATGACGACATCGCGTTTCCAATCCGAGAAGTCGACATCGATATCGGGCATAGAGATACGGTCGGGATTGAGAAACCGCTCGAACAGCAGATCGTACTTCAACGGATCGACATTGGTGATCTCTGTAGCATACGCTACGATACTTCCCGCCGCGCTGCCACGGCCAGGCCCGACCATTACTCCACGGTCACGTGCAGCTTTGATAAAATCAGCGACAATCAAAAAATATCCGGCGTATCCCATCCGTTTAATGACCGCCAGTTCGTGATTCATGCGCGATTCGATTGCAGGGGTAATCTCCGGATACCGTTTGCGCAATCCTTCCCACGAAAGCTGTTCAAGATATTCTTCCAGTGTCGTAGCGCCGGATTCGGGTGGAATCGGAAACTTCGGCATTTTATTTTTGCCTAATTCCAGATCCACATTACATTTATCGGCGATCTCAAATGTCGATGCGATAGCTTCAGGATATTCCTTGAAAAGTTCGCACATCTCATCAGCACTTTTGAAATAGATTTGATCGGTGCCATATCTGAGATTGGTGATATCCGGTGCATCTGAAGCACTGGCTTCCGGAATGAGTAGCATGATATTATGCGCTATGGCATGTTCACGCTTAATGTAATGGCTATCGTTCGTCGCAACTAGCTTAATATTAAGTTCTTTGGCGAGCTTGGGCATATCCCGAAGTACAATCTTTTCCGCCGGAATACCATGGTCCTGTATCTCCAGATAAAAGTCATCGCCGAACAGATTCTTATACATCTGCGCGATCTCTTTTGCTTCTTCGTACTCTCCGTTAATAAGAGGATTAGCAACAACACCTCCGGCGCAGGCTGAAAGGCAGACCAGTCCTTCGTGATGCTTTGACAACAAATCGAAATCGATGCGCGGTTTGTAGTAATACCCTTCCGTGTGACCAAGCGTGACAAGCTTAATAAGGTTTTTATATCCAACAAAATCTTTGCACAACAGGATCAAATGATGATAATCGCGTTTTTTCTTTGCCTTGCCATCCGACACGAGCAGATCATTCCCATCATCACGGTCTTTCGATTTTGTATACCGGCTTCCTTTTGTTAGGATATATATTTCACAGCCAATGATTGGCTTGATATTCTTTTTCTTCGCTTTTTTAAAGAATTCGATCGCACCGAACATCACTCCATGATCGGTTAATGCCACCGCAGGCATATTGTTGTCCACAGCAGCTTTGATCAAAGTTTCTACGGTCGCGGCGCCGTCCAGCAGTGAATAATGGGTATGATTATGGAGATGAATGAATTGAGACATTAAATAATTTTCAAAATTAACAAATTAACAAATTGCAGAATTATTGTACCAACAACTTTGGGTCGGACATTTCTTGCATTGCGTAACGGACACCTTCTCTGCCGAAACCGGAATCCTTTATTCCCCCATACGGCATATTATCTACACGAAATGTGGGGTAATCATTAACGATGACGCCGCCAACTTGCAAATGGTGATAAGCATATTGAATTGCTGCATGATCGTTGGTGAATATACCCGCTTGAAGACCGTACCGTGAATTATTTACTTTGTTCACTGCCTCGTCAAGATCAGTATAGGATTCCAGCGTAACAACAGGACCAAATACTTCTTCCATGCACACTTTCATTGATGGATCAACATTTTTCAGGATTGTAGGCTGATAGAATCGGTCACTGCGTACTCCGCCGGTCAATACTGTTGCTCCATGCTGAACCGCTTCATTCACCCACGATTCGACCCGTAGGACTTCACGTTCAGAGATCATTGGACCAACGACAGTTCGTTCGTCCGCGGGATTACCGACACACACGTTCAGTGTTTCAGCAACGAATGCCTGTTCAAATTGAGCTATTATCGAATAGTGGACAAATATTCTCTGTACTTTAATACAGACCTGGCCGGCATAACCAAATGCTCCTGCAATACACCGAGCCACAGCAAATGGAATATCCGCATCCTTGTGCACAATAACCGACGCATTTCCTCCCAATTCTAATGCCGTCTTTTTCTTTCCCGCAACAGACTTTAACTTCCATCCCACACGGGCACTGCCGGTAAAACTCAGCATCGCAATTCGTTCATCCATTGCAAGCTGTTCTGCCAGTTCATTCGTCGTGGGAAGGATATTGATTGATCGTTTTTCAAGTCCGGAAGAGAGCAGGACTTCTCCGAACAACAGTGCCGTCATCGGCGCTTGGGGAGCCGGTTTAAGGATGAAGGAATTTCCAGCAGCAATTGCCGGTGCGATTTTATGCGCAACAAGATTTAGCGGGAAATTAAACGGTGTAATGCATACTACGATACCGCATGGAAAACGATTAATTATTCCCTTTCTCCCTTTCGCAGCAGGTGTTATATCCAGCGGGAGAACTTCTCCGTACATTCGTGTTGATTCTTCGGCTGCGATAGTGAATGTTGAGATAGCGCGATCCACTTCTGCACGGGAATATGTGATCGGTTTCCCGACTTCTGAAGTGATCAACCGGGCAAAATCTTCTTTCCGTTCGCGGATTCCGTCCACTATTGATTGCAGTATCTTCGATCGATCATATCCGGAATATGCGGATGTTATTGCGAAAGCGTATTCGGCAGATATAACGGCATCATTAATGTCACGTTGACCAGCCTGATGCACCGATGCAATCTCTGCACCGGAAAACAGATCGGCAATGGTAATCGTACTATTACCTGTTCTCCACTCCCCGCCGATAATAAATTTCTGTTCCCGCATAAATGATAGCAACAACTTTGAGTTGGCTTCTACTAACTCTTCACAAAATTCACTACTTCATTAATGATGTTCTCCACCGAAGCATTCCAGCGTTTTCCGGAATTCCGTTCCTTTAATTCAATCTCATTGTTCTTTAAGTTCTTTTCACCCACAATCACTTGCAGCGGCATTCCGAGCAAGTCCGCGTCTTTAAACTTGAAACCGGCACTGGCGTCGGTTCGGTCATCGAACAGTACTGAGATCCCTTTCGCAGTCAACTCGGCATATAATTCTTCTGATTTCTTTTTTACTACATCAGAATTCATATTGACGCAGATCAGGTGGACATCATACGGCGCAATACCTTTTTGCCATTGAATGCCGTATTCATCATGATGCTGTTCGATATGACATGCCACAATACGTTCCACACCGATTCCATAACTTCCCATAATAAGCGGATTTTCTTTCCCCTGCTCATCAAGAAAATTCGCTTTCATAGCCGATGAATATTTCGTTCCGAGCTTAAAAATATGTCCGACTTCGATCCCTTTGACGATGCGCAGTGTTCCTTTCCCGTCCGGCGTCGGTTCTCCCTCTTCTACCATGCGGAAATCATGATACGAATTGATTGAGACATCACGTTGAAGATCCAAATTGAGTAAATGGTAGTCGTTCTTATTCGCGCCGCACACAAGTCCGTTTGCATTTTCCAGCCGCTTATCTGCAACAATGGTAAAATTTGATTCTAATCCAACAGGACCGATAGAACCGGCATCTGCACCGGTCAATTGGGGCAGTTCGTCTGCTTGTGCAGGACGAATATCCTGTCCAAACACGGTTTGCAGTTTCGTCTCGTTCAACTGATCGTTCCCCAGCATTAACACCAACACTGGCTGTTTATCATTCATAAAGATGAGCGATTTCGCACATCGTGTCGTTGGCAGATTCAGGAATGAAGCCACTTCATCGATTGATTTGCACATCGGTGTATGGACATCCTGCAGCGCATCGTTTGTAGAGAATCGTTCCGCGTTGGGAACCAACGATGTTGCTATTTCCACATTCGCCGCATACCCCGTTTCTGTGCAGACTGCCAGATTATCTTCACCCGCGTTCGATTCGACCATAAATTCCTGCGAACCGCTCCCGCCCATTGCGCCGCTTGACGCTCCGACAATGTGAAACGATAAACCGCACCGTGTATAGATTTTTTTATACGCTTCTGCATGCAGATCGTAACTCTTATCCAATCCCTGCCAGGTCGCATCCATGCTGTAGGAATCTTTCATCGTAAATTGCCGGCCGCGCAGAACGCCGGATTTCGGACGAGGTTCATTCCGGAACTTCGTCTGAATTTGATACCAGATCTGCGGCATCACCTTGTACGTCTTCACATGGTCCTTTGCGATATTCGTGATCACTTCTTCGTGCGTCGGAGCCAGCACCATTGCTCGGTTCTTGATATGAAACATAATGTCGCCGAAAGCCTTCACTCGGTCCGTTTCCTCCCATAATTCGATCGGATTCAGCGCCGGTAGATGGAATTCCTGTCCGCCGATTGCATCCATCTCTTCCCGGATGATTTGCATAACTTTTTTCATTACAGAATATCCGATCGGTAGGAACGAAAAGATTCCAGCGGCGAGTTGACGCATCAATCCTGCGCGGATCATTAATTGGTGACTAGGGATCACAGCATCGGATGGAACTTCTTTCACGGTGGGGAAAAAACCTTTGGATAAACGCATTGTAAATACAATTAAGAAATGATGAAATTACAAATTATCATATTCGCATATTTTCAAATTCTCACACGCAGAAGTATTTAGTGCAGTAAAAATTGATAATGTAAAATTTGATAATGTGAAGAATTAGTAAAGTGTTCTCGCGCAGACTCGAACTGCGATTAGAGGTTTAGGAAACCTCGGTTCTATCCAGTTGAACTACGAGAACAACGAATAAAAATACAAAAAAACGGCATGAATTAAAAATATTCATCGTAGTTCACTTCGGATTCCTTAAAACTGCATTAATTTTTCGTACGTTGATGTACCCTACCACACCTTGCCTTGGCCCGATGAGACGATTGATCGGTACAGATATTCCTGCATATTTCGCACCGCCTGTCTACACAATGATGATAGACATAATCCCGATACAACAGTTTGCTGCATACGCAAGAATACCCCCCCCTCGCGTACTGATGATCTCCGTTTCATCGATCTCGAGTTCGGCTGTTTTCTTTCACGCATGAATGTATAGCATTGTGAGAACACGATAAATAACAACAAAGCCAAATCCGTAGACGATCATCAGCATCACCATTTGATCGGAAGTAATGATCGGTACGATTACGCTGTCTGCTCCGACAACTCACAATGATGTACCTGTAAATACTTTGGCTTAGAAGGTGAACATAAATTTCAGAGGATAGACAAAGGAGAGAATAACAAACAGTATTATTGCATTCAACCAAAGAATAGTACAATTGCAAAACCGAACACACGATCGCTGAATCTTTCTATTTGCGAAACAACTCCTCTGCGCCATCGGAATCCTATTTCCGTTGCAAATTTCGATTGTGCGATTTTTTTTCCTTAGTATCTCACGTTACGCAAAACAAGAAAAACGGTCATGGTGAGCAAGGTGCAGGCTAAGATAGTTACGTCATCCTTCTGCCGAAGGCATCCCTATCGGGAGACGCATCCTTTCCCGCAGGGATTCCTTCGGAACAAACAGCAAAGGATTTGCTCAGGATGACTGCTGTTTCTGCGCCGCGTCGAACCATTTTTACCTTTTTGCGTAATATCGGTTCGTATAGTATTTCTTAAGGATTGCTGCGAAAGAATTGATTTTTAAGAAATGCTCCTGCCAATCCGCCGATACTATACAACAAACCTAATATACCAAAGACAATTACTCCGAGAGGAAACATCGATCCGATCTCACCGGCAACAAACATCAATGCCACCGGCTGTAGTGATACAGATATCATTCCCTTCGGTATAATTCCGTGAGGATCTACAAACGCGGCGATGGCGTTGATACCCAGCATAGAGAACGTGCCGTACGACCAGAACAGATCCGCATCCCATGGTTCATCTTTTTCCGTGATCATCGAAATAACGATCCATACGATCATGCCACTCACTGCTAAAGCGGTGTTAACTATTATCTGTTTTGACTGTTTCGCTTCCATACTATTTCATTAACATCATTCTTTTCATCGAGAAAAAATTGCCGGTTTTAAGAGTATAAAAATAAAGCCCACTTGCCGAACGCGAGGCATCCCATTGCACGGTGTAATTACCGGATTCAAGGTTGGCGTTAAGAAGAGTTGCCACTTTCCTGCCAAGAATATCATAGACAAATAGTTCGGCAACTCCGGACTCTGCGATGGAAAATCGAATGTTCGTTACAGGATTAAAAGGATTGGGATAATTTTGATGCAACGCATAGTTCATCGTTAACATTGAATTTCCGTCAACAAAAACAGGTTGTCGTTGAGTGCGAAATTGGAAACTGTATTGATCTCCCCCAACGGAATCCTTATTGCCGTCTATGGCAATGTTATAGACGGATTTTGCTGCTGTACCGATAGTGATTGCATAATATGTTTGATACGACAGCGATCCTGTAACGGACTTCCAAAGCAACGTATTGTTTACGGGATTTGAAGAAGTCCAGGTAAACGATCCTACGGTTGCCGGAGTAATTTGGAACGCATTACGGACACTCGCCGTGTCCATCGACTCCGAAAAACGGATGCCGACATTTTGTGTGACAGTGAAATTCGTATCATTCGGCGAGGGTTGAGTCAATTGTACATACGGCGCGAGTGATATCGTTTGGAACGTCACAACAATCGGTTTTGCGACAACGTTCGATGTAACAGTTTTATTGTCCACAAAAACGGTTGGCTGCAGCGTATTCCCAAGTCCGGCAAGTGACACGGTGTACATTGTTTTATAGGATAAGAGATTTTTTGGGAGAAATGTCATTACGGTGTTTTCAGGATTCCAGATTAGATTCCCTTCAACAACCGGTGAGATAGAGAATACGCTTCGGACGAATGCGGTATCCATTGGTTTAATAAAATTAAAGACAACGGTGCTGTTTCTTAATACAGCTGTTGCATTATGTAACGGCGTAGTTGATGCCAGACGGCCTGTTGCCGCAAGAGTGACATTTACAGTATCATTCGAATAACCCGGAGTTTCATACACCACCTTATAACTTCCAGGCGCGAGCGAGTCGAACAGAAAATATCCGTTATTGAAAGCATCTCCGTTGTACACTTTATTCACCGGCAATAACCGGACAACAATATTATTGATCGGAACAGTGCCATTCTTTTGCGTACCGCAGATGAGACCGAGTGTATCGTACGGAATCTTGTAATATTCCACAAACGCATTATATATTCCGTAGGCCTCTACTTTTCTATAGTGATTGTTTAATAACCGTCTTGTTTCCGGATAATAGTCATGAAATGATCCTTCTGATAATTCTCCGGGCATCATTAAACCGCTGAGCACACCGAGATTAAATCCGTTGGGCGGTCCGCCATAAAATGTATAATCAAGGTACACTCCCGGATTACCTGCAATATTTCCGGATGTGGCGGCAGTTCTATTTTTTGCTCTAATATTGGAATAGATCAGTGACGACATGGTAATAGCTGCAGGAAAAGCTGCCTGACGTGTCGTTTTATTTTCTTTCAGCAGCACAAGCGTGGAATTCGTCGAAGTATTCGTGCCGCCGGTAGCATTGCTGTGAATAGAATGAAACCAATGTACGTTATTTGAATTCGCAAATTGCCATCGTGCCGCAAGACTCGGTTGTTGATCGGGATAATTATTATGGCTTCGTGTTACAATCACAGACGCTCCCCTTGCCTCAAGCAACGGCTTCAATAATAAAGCTTTATTCCAATTACTTTCCGATTCCCAAAAGTCCAATCCTGCATCAGGAATAACATGACGGTCATTCGGACCATACCCGCCATGTCCCGGATCGATACAGATCTTCAAACCATTAAGGTTTTGAGGCTGTGCAAATGCAATGGTAAAACCAATGAATAAAACAGACAATAATATTTTCATCTTACCGTACCTCCTCATACGTCAGCACAAACACTTTACCATCGCTTGTTGTCGCTACAATTTTGTTTTCCCCCGGTGAAACGGCCGGATACATTTCGTGTCTCGACGATGTTTTTGTCAACAGTATCCGTACGTTACCGTCAATTGAAACAGCAATAAGTTCCGATCCAATCAATACATGACCGTCGTCCTTATCCTCCATTCCGATAATCCATCGTCCATCACGGGTCCATTGCGGAGCGTTGCATTTTCCAAGCCGTACAACATTCTTACCGTTAAGATCCGAAATGAAAGCTCCTCGTTCCATATCTACTGCCGCTAGTTTCGTTCTGTCTGGTGAAAGCACCGGCCAAAGATATCTTCCATCGCCCAATGGATCGATGAGCTGCTTTGATGATTGATTCAGTATCACAATCTTATTTTCTTCAACACCAAGTATTGCGGTCGTACGAGTAGCAGTTGCAGGAGGTAACGATTCCATTTGATATTTTTCCGGAATGGTCATTTCGTTTTCTATAAATTTCGGTGTTTGAATCGAATTTCCCCGATTCCACACCGTTCGATTACCATTTTTTATTGTTACTTCAATCGCTTCCTGCAAACGAGTAATATGATCCCCTTCTTGTACAGTAGTTCTGTAGGAAATTTTAGAACCATCCTCGGAAATCGCAAAGTCAAAACCAGAGTGTCGCTCCCTCGTAATTTCTTTTACAAGACCTGTCTCAAGAGAATATTGCCAAATTCCATTATACTCTGCATTGGTAAGAAATATTTCTTTAGAAGAAGGAGAAAAACGGGGTTGATTCCACTGTTCAATAGAGGGGACAGGTAATTCTTCTACGGCAATGATGCTGATTTGCGCTGTTGAAAACGATACACCAATACAGAGCATCCACACAAATTTATTCATACAACCTCGGCAGTAATCATCGGAAAAAGTAAAAGTCCTGTGCTGACTTCAGTTACACAGGGTGAGAATAAAACAAAATAAAAGGCCGCTATTTCAGCAGGATCATTGAACGGGTTTCGACAAATGAACCGGAGTGTATCACATAGTAGTATACTCCTGTTGTCAGTGACGATGCATCAAATACCTGTTCATATGTCCCGCTCTGCATCATCTGATCCGATAAGACTGCCACCTCGCGGCCGAGCACATCGTATACTTTCAGGCTGACGTGTCCCGTCATCGGCAAAGTAAATGTGATGGTGGTGTTGGGATTAAACGGGTTGGGATAATTTTGCCCTAATGTATATTGGGCAGGAATTGTCGATGTAATGTTGTGAAGACCAGTAATTGTTGCATCCACCTGCACTTCATCAAACAAGAGTTTCCCTTCCCGTAATGCGCCGCTCTCCTGACGCACAACGAGGGACTTCACAATTTTGTTCGCTCCAGTAATGGAAGATATCGGGAACTCAATAAATTTCCAGCCATACCAAAAGATTTTCCCGATATTCAGCACCTGATCGTTCGGAGCGCTATGAAGTTCCAGGAAATTATTACTCGCGTCACCGGAGATCCACAAACCAATTCGCGTATAAAAATCGACCGGAGGATATCCGTTCGCTTTTACTTCAATCACACCGCTGTCCGCAGAAGAAAATACGTACGAAAGTTTCGCCGCTCCGCTTCCCGCTTTTATTTTTTCCGATCCGAACGTAAACGCCGTTGCACTAGAATCATACAATCGCGACCGATCCGATTGGTATGGCTGCTGCCATCCTTTGGTATTCGCATCCAAATTATCAATCGGCGTTCCTGCCGTCACCACATCGGGTGTTGTGGTAAATTGAAAGAGGCGTTCCGCTTTTGTAACATTGCCGTACGTATCTTTCATGCCAGCAAGTAATTTAATTGTATATGTCTTATTTGGTTTTAAATTGGTGGGAGTAAAAGAAATAATTCCTTTATCCATCACCACTTCATTTTTGGCGCTTGCCATAGTGACCGAAGCATTATTTTCATCCACCATCTTCAACGTAGTAGAAAGTGATGATGTCTGCACCGGTTCATTCAAACGTAGTACTACATCAGTAAAAAGAGAAACGCCGGATTCACCGTTTACCGGATATGATGAAATAACATCCGGACCAACGGTATCTAGGGGAACGGTGGTGAATGTCTTCACATACGGCGTAATCCCAAGATTACGGGATTGTGCGACATTCTTTGCACTCGTATCGATCGTTACCGTAACGTGTGTATTCCACGGCAAATACGCTGAAGGATCGAATATCAGAATCGTATTATTCTGGTTCCAGTTTTTTGTTCCGGCAACATTCGGATTGATGGAAAACGCAGCGTTCGTCGATGCAATATCCATTGGCGTATTAAATTCAATCGTAATCCCTTTATATGCGGGAAACGCATCAACATTGGATTGAGGCAGAGCATTTACTACAACAGGACGAATGGTATCCGCCGTTGCCACCAAGGCCATGTATGACGTCCACGCCCAAAAAGGACCTGGATCGGTGTGGGTATTGCAGGTCGGATCAAATCCTTGACCTGATGAAGTGACCCAATTTCTCCACGTTACATTTTGATGCTCACTGTGTGCAATTATATGATTTCTATCTTTTGGTATATTGTATTTGTCACAGAGATATTTCACAAGCATTGACGACGAGTTATAACATTCAACGGTATACCATCCGCTGACACCTGCATATCCTTCATGTTCAATGCCGATCATATAAGAATTCCAGCACCCAACATGATACGCGCGATATTTTTCTTCAACCATTTGCGTCACTTCTCCAACAGGAGCGTCGGGAGTGGTATTGGGACCCTTAGTGGAAGAATTTACTCCATTTGGATGAGAGTTGAGCACATAGTGAGCGCTTGTTGGTCCGCTCGGCGGCAGGTGCACTTGCTTGAACCAGGAAATACAACCAAGATAGGAACCTTCCACATCATGAATAACTACGAATTTTTGTTGGATGAGTGTGGTTCCATAATTTTCGGGAGAGGCTACATTCCACTTTGCCAAAGGATAGTCCGGCGTGTTCATTGCATTATCCGGCTGAATCTTTTTCAATTCATTCAACGATCGTCTTTCAAGAGTGTTGACGATGTTTTGGATTGGTTCAAGATTGATCGCTCTTTTTTGTATAATCATTCTATCACGATCATATCCTGTCGATAATATTGTATAGACTTCCAATCCTCTCTTTGCGGCGATCTCAGGTTGTGGAAAGCCGCTGAACGCTGCGACAGCAGTTTGCCAGCTTTCAATCGATCCTTCCTCAATACCTTCCGGTAAAGGTAATTCTGCATAATATTTTTTGATCAATGCAGCGGAACCGCGAATATTCTGTAACGGGCTATCTTTAAGCTCTTGAGGATTTTTACCGATTAACGTTGCAGCCTCACGCAGCGAATGACCAAAAACGTCATTATCCCACAATCCCATCACTCCATAGACACGCGGCATGCCGTTGCAGATGGAACTGGTGTCGCCGTCGTTCCACTTCATATGGGTCCATCGGGTCTCGGAGAATGACAATCCACGAAGGATATCGGAAGGTACTCCGAACTCCGCCGCTGCCTGATCGAAGAACTTGTCGTACAATTCCCTGTCTTCTTCGTGCATCGCTTGCGGTCCGCGATTCTGGGCGGCAAGCGAGAAAATGATCGTGACAATCAACAGGATTGTTCTTTTCATTTTTTATCCTTCATTTAGCGTTTCTGTTCCGATGCGATCTTTGTCCTGTTTTGATCAACGATGCCGCCGCGCTGCGTTAGCGCATAGACAACAACATTCAGTCCGAATTGAATCTGTCGCGTGTTATC